>CAZPTW010000156.1:0-7213 GCA_964589235.1 uncultured Smithella sp.
GGGATGCTCGGGATCGAAATTCAGCGCATCCTCCCATTCGTGAATGGCCCGTTGCACGTCCTCCGCGATAAAATAAGCGACCCCTTTGCGATAATGTTCATCGGCCAACGTCTTATCTGAAGCCTTCCGCGATCGCGTAGCAGCGGCCGTCATAGGGTTTTGCCGGGATTTGGACTCCCGCAAATCCGCTTGGAACAATGAAGGATCGATGACAGGCAGCCTGATCACCGTATTGGGCGTGATGGAGTCGCCGCTCTTCCATCCACTGAAGAAGGCGACGATGAAATCTTTGCCCGGATCTTGATAGACCTGTCTCGCAACGGTTTGAATCGTATCGCCCGGTTTGGTCTCATAGCGTATATAGCCCGGGAGGTGATCATCGCTTTGAAGCCGCTCAAGCGCTTCTTTGCAAAGGGGGTCATACGCCAGCGCCATGAAAAAAGCGCTTCGTGCCGCCCCATAAGATTTCTGCTTGGTCAGTTCCTCGCCCCTTGCAAGGTGCGTGGTTGCCCCGTGTCGGATACGCTCCTCCAAGGCATCCATGTTCTGGCGCGCCCGCCGGTCGTCCGGGACCAACTCGTGCACCACCAGCCAGAAGAATGCAGCCTTGTAAAGCCGTCCCTCTGCTTCATACGCCGCCGCAAGGGCCCGGTACTTCTCAATCGACGGTCCAAGGCCCTGGATCCGCGTCTCGCGTTCGGTATCCCTCCCCCGCGAAACGTCACCCGATGTGTTCTGGAACAACGGCACGCAACCCCAGTCGATCATCGCCCCGATCAGACAAGACAGACCTGCCAGGAAAAAGCCTCTTTTGTTCATTTGATCGCCTGCTCATTGAAAACTTTCAAATTTTTCTCAAAATCTTCGAGATCGAAATGCCCGTAAATCATGGAACGCTTCACCCGGTAACGATGCACAGAACATGAATTCCCCTCTCTTTCCACCGTCAGCGCCCCCCGGTATCCCAGCCTCTCGGCCAAAGCCGCCACCAGATGATTTGTGTCCCCGTATGGATAGGCCAGATACTTGACCTCCACATTCAGACGCCGTCTGATGATCCTTGCGGATTCCTCCATCTCTTCTTTGATCGCGTCGAAATATTTCCGAAACGACTCTTTCCCCTGACGTCGGTCCAGATATCGATGGGACTTGGTATGGCTTTGAATGCTGACGCCGCCGCTCATCATTTCCTTAAGCATCGCCCAAGTCATTCCGCTGCCCGATTCATTGATGAAATCGGTGTACACAAACAGCGTCGCCGGATAGCCGTATTTTTTGAGGATCGGAAAGGCAATGTCATAGGTCGAACGCCACCCGTCGTCAAACGTGATGACAACGGCTTTGCGGGGGATCGAATCCCTCAATTCAAGGAAATCGAAAAATTGGTCCAGGCTGATGACTTGGTACCCACGGTTTTTCAGAAGACGCATCTGGTCCTCAAATGCTTTCCGCGTCACGGTAACGGCATCGGAGACACGATCGGAAAATTTATGATAGGTCAAAATCGGAACAGTTTGATGCCCGCGGAGACTCAAACCACCTTTCTCTAAAGGACTCAAAGGAATGATCAAGAGGTCGCCGGGCTTGACGACCTCCACGACGTTGATCTCGGCAATCTTCCAAGCCGAAGCGGAATCCCCCAAATGCCGTGCGGCCAGAGATGACAGCGTATCGCCGGGTTGAACCGTCACCATCTTGTAGTGTTTTAACGGGTGCAAAGGGGAATCTGGTTTGAGCACGGCAGACACAGGCGTAGGTTCTTCCGTCCGTTCGGGTTTAGGCTCAAAAAGGGTGCAGCCCGTGATCACCCAAAGACAGACGATGAGGTGAAACCATCGGAGGCGTGGATAGAATGGACCTAGGGTCGATGAGATCATCACAGCCCCCGATTTAGCCTTTTGAAGATCGCAACTTCATCAGACGGAAGTTCTCCCATGGCTGCGTTCTTTGCATCAAAACCTGCGGCGGTATCGGTTCGACAAGGACCAAGTGTTCGACCATCCGGTAGGCCTCGCGGGTCATGACGATTTCACCGGGGCCAGCCATAAAGTTCAACGAATAGGCGACTTTGATGCTTTCGCCGATGAAAACCCGCTGTCCTTGATCCGGCGAACCGATACATCCGGTGAGGACCACCCCCGAGTTAATCCCAATTCCCACTTTCAAAAGCAGCGGATTACCTTGTCGACCTCTTTCTTGAAGAGCCTTTTGCGTGGCGACCGCCGCTTTGAGCGCCCTTTCCGCATGATCGGCTTCGTGAGGTGAATTGCCGAACACCGCGATGACCGAGTCCCCTACAAATTTGTCGATATGCCCCCCGTAGGCTTCCATGCACCGAGTCACCAAATCGAGGTAGTCATTCAAATCCTCTATAAGCTTCTGATGATCATTCAATTCGGCGTACGCTCGAAATCCTTTGATGCCGGCAAAGAGAACCGTCACGTGGTTTTGATTGATCTGCGCCACCGGCAAATGACAACCGTCCGCAGGATTGGTGCCGCCGGTTTTTTGGATTGTCTCCCAGGCGCACGGACAAACCGCATCACCACCCTCCAATGGCTCATCATCCATCGGCCCGATCGATACGCGAGCCGTCTCTTGACCTTTTGTTCGATGCCAGGCAACCCACAACAAAACGACCGCTCCCATCAAAACTCCCCATAAGACAATCGCAGGCCAAAGGAATGACCGCATCATCTCCGAAGCCGCTCTTCTCGCTTCAGCCTTGACGAGGGACTCAGATAGGCCAACGTGCACCACACCGAGACGCCTTTGCATCAACTCAACGGGCCGGGAAAGGTCGAGCACCGATGTGCCTTCTGGGAGCGTGAAACGCTCCATCGTCGTGCCGTTTTTTTCTTCGAGACGACTTCCTTTTCCCGTGACGTCGAAGGTCGTGCCGACTTGCCGGATATCTGTGTGAGCCACAACAATACCTTTGTTGTCGACGACGGCTGCATACACAATCCCCTCATTGGTTTTCGTTTCTTACATCAGCAGGCTTAAAGTGAGTAAATCCGCATCGGCGAGAGGGAAAGCGGCGGTTTGAACCAAATACGCCAAGAGACCTTTTCCCGTCTGTATTTTTTCTTGATGGATCAAGCGCTCGTATTGCTGCACCCACATTCCGGCAAAGAGAAAAAAGACGATGAGGAACGCGGTGACACCGATCAAAACAACCCACCGTCGAAGGGCAAAGGCAGACCGATTCACGCTGTAGGTTGGACGAATTGCGTTCATGGCATATAGCAACTGACAGTGGTCGCTTTGTGATTCATAGGCTGCGGTAATGACAAATGTCACTTCGGGCCATAAAGCGCCGGGGTGTCGCCTTTATGCGCGGGTGGCGCACGTTTGGGTCGGTCCGCTTTCGGATAAAACTTATCGACATGCGCTTTCGTCATCGGCGTTCGCGTCGTCATGAGACTTTCTGGAATTCGAATCTTCTGCCCAATGACGACGACATTGGGATCCATATCGGGATTGCAATCCCGGATCACTTCCCATTTATGGATATCACCAAGATACCAGCCGGCGATAATCGAAACGGATTCTCCCGCCCATTTCACCGTGTGGATGTAATAGCCGGTCGCCGCCGGCGCGGGAGGCGACGAAGGCTGGCGTGTCGAATCAGGCGTTCCTTCCATCCGATCGGTCGAGACGGCTTTCGGCGCATCTTGGTCCTTCTTGACTTCTTCCGTCTGCTTCGACGCGCACCCCCACAGCAAAACGATGAAGGCCCCCAAGGCGACCACGGTCAAAAATTTTTTTTGGTCTTTGTTTTTCATTTCTTTTTCTTTGCGCTCCCTTTGATTCGCTCCAAATATTTTCTGACAACTTCGTTGCCGGGGTTCATGGCATAAGCCTGTTCCAAGGTGGTAAGACACTCCGCCCGTTTCCCCTGCTTATCTTGAATCACCGCTAGATTAAACAGCGCCTCGTCGAGGTAGGGCGGCTTCATGTTGACAACTTTTTGATACATCTCTTCCGCCCTTGCGTAATCGGCGTTCATCCCATAGGCAAAACCGAGATTGAAATAGATATCGGGGAAATGCGGATCGAGATCGGCCGCCTTGGAGTAACATTCAATCGCCTGGGGATAGTCCTTGAGCTTGACGTAGATGAGCCCGAGCTTGACATAAGCCTGAACATTTTGAGGATCCAGATGGATCGCCTCCGTCAGGGCCGATCGGGCTTTTTGAGGATCCGAATCCGCGATCTGCATCGCCTGTTCCAGAAGCTCCTGGGCTTTGATTTTCGCTTGTCCAGCCTGTCCCGCTTCTTTGGCATCCACTTGGGTCGACGTTGAAGGGGCGGTTGCGGGGGGCCCGTCGGAAGTGTCGCCGGGCGACGGCCGGATCGACGTGACGCGATCCGAACCGGGCAGGGCCGTCGTTTTGACTTTCTGCCAAACGACGATGGCCGCCATGATCTCCAATACGGCGGCGGCAGCGGCGGCGTACTTCATCCACTCTTTTTTGTGGTTTCGATCCTGGGGCTTTCTGGTGCCGGATCCCTCGTCTTGGGGACGCGCTCTTTTCGAAGACGGCTCAAAATCTTTACCGGCTTGCGCTTGAGCCACTTTCTCCGGCAGCGGTCCGGCCTTCTTGAGCACGGAATTTTCTTGCGGGGTCGGTTTGGGAAGTTCAATAGCCGCAGCCTCTTTGGACGGCGCCTGCGGAACCATCTCCGCTTTGATTTCCCCCGAACCGCGGCGGTGGCCGCCGCTGGCTTCTTTGCCCCCTTGATCCTCCGGCGCCACTGTGTCGAAAAGCGTCCGCATGTATTGGGACAATCCTCTGGCAGTGGGCCGCAACCCGAGTTCGACGATACATTCCTCCAGATCGCTACCCATCTCGCTGCAGGATGGATAACGCTCATCCGGGTTCTTCGCCAATGCGCGGTCGAGGATCGCGTAGACCTTGGGCGGAAGTCCGGCCACAATATCCTGAAGCGGCCGGTAGTCCGCATCACGAACCTTGGTCAAGATCTGGATGGTACTGTCGCCATCGAACATCTTCGAATGCGCGATCAACTCATAAAGGACAATACCGGTCGAAAAGATATCCGAGCGTTGATCGATGGCTCGACCGGCGGCCTGTTCCGGGGACATGTAAGCGACTTTGCCTTTGATCATGCCACATTGGGTCACTGTGCTTTGGCTGGCCGCTTTGGCGATACCGAAGTCGAGAATTTTCACCTCGCCTTGATAGGTCACAAAAATATTTTGGGGGCTGATATCCCGGTGAATGATATTGAGGGAATTCCCCTGGAAATCCTTGAGTTCGTGAGCGTATCCCAACCCCGCACAGACACGGGCGACGATGTATAAAGCATACTCCAGACTGATCGGTAAATTTTTTTCTCTGGCCCGAACCCATATCGCCCGCAGATCATTGCCGAAGAGGTATTCCATGGAAATAAAGAAGGAGTCTTCCATGCTCCCGAAATCGTAAATTTGCACAATGTTCTGATGATTCAACAAGGCCGCGAGCTTGGCTTCATCGATGAACGCCGTGACAAATTCCTTCTCTTTCGCCAGATGGGGCAAAATCATCTTAATGGCGATGAGCTTTTCAAATCCCTGAATACCGGTTATTTTCGCCTTGTAAAGCTGCGCCATACCGCCTGTGGCCAGTCTTTCAAGAAGGATGTACTTTCCGAAGCGAATGGGCTGGAAATCAGGCATTTGACGCGACTCCTTATATCATTGATGATGTCTTGTATCGTCAGAAGAAAACCGTAAAGCAGCCTTGTCCCGGACAAAAAGGCTCTCATGAAAAGAAAGCGGTATAGGTAAAAGTATATGAAGAGAAGATTTTCATGTCAAGGATATTTTCAAATAAATATCGAGCATTATCGACTAAGAAACCTAAAAAAGGCACCTGCCGCCTCTTCAATCGTGGATCAACCCGGCACCTTAAAAAACATCCCGGCTGACCGTCTCCCCACGGCCGTCCGGGATGTTTTTTTGATTAAAAAATATCGCCATAAATCGCCAACGAAACCGTTTCACTTCCGTCCATCGATACAATCGAAAAACGGCTTCGTCTTTATGGAAATCGGGGCGGGTTACAATTTCTTGTTTTGTTTCAAATCCCATCCAGTGACGACTTGGCCCCCACCCGCTCCGCCTTCGCGTTTTTGCTTGGTGTAGGTCCACTTAATCTCGCCATAGTTGAAGGTCAGCGTTTCCACCGGCAGACTGCTGCCGCCTCCCCCAATCGAGACGGAACTGATGACCACGTCCTTGAGTTTGAACTCCATGTATTTCACCCGGGTATCCCCCGCCGCACGCATCAGATCGAGCGTGACCTCCTCGATGTGCTTGCCGGAACAGCAGGCCAAGGCGATATTCGGCGTGGCGCTATCGAGCATTTTGACAACCGACAAGTCTCCGAAATCGGCTCGCGCGGAGGTCCCCCCACCGGCCGTGCTGACCCGGGATGACGCCGCCTGCTGAACCCCCCATGAAAAGGACTCGATTTCCATCCAATTCTTATGTTCGGAATCGGTGCTCTCTCCGTCTATCCCTTTAATTTGAAGATAAACATCAGATGCCATAATTTGCCCCCTTTTGTTAATTGATGAGACGTTGTTGCGTTTATTTCCTTGAAGTATAAAAGAGGCCCCCTTTGATGTCAAGGGGATTTGTTAGAGCGGATTGTGATGAAATTCACAGGTTTATTGCATTTTTTGTCTGCATTTCCCCCTTGAGGTTGTCGTAAAATATCGCTAATATCCTGTGACGTGATCTTTTTGAAAATGAAAGATCAATCGGGGTGAACACGATGAAGAGAGTCTTTGGAAAGGTTGGTTTGTTCGCGGTGATGCTCGCATGTTCCGCTTTTTTTATCGCCCAAGCATCAGCGGAAGAGCGCGTGGCGCTGATCATCGGAAACAGCAATTACGAAACGGCCCCCCTGGCCAATCCCGTCAACGACGCCTCCGATATGGCATCCGCTTTGCGACGTTTGGGGTTTTCCGTGATTCTAAAAAAAGACGCGGACCTTCAAACGATGGAAGAAGCCATTGAGGATTTTGGAAACCGCTTAAAAAAAGGCGGCGTCGGATTATTCTTTTATGCCGGCCACGGGGTACAGGTTTATGGTTCCAACTATCTGATCCCCGTGGGGGCGAAAATCAAAAAGGAAGCAGATGTCAAATACCGGGCCGTCGATGCGGCGAGAATCCTCGATGAAATGGAAAACGC
>CAZPTW010000157.1:0-7110 GCA_964589235.1 uncultured Smithella sp.
ACTCGTCGCGATCATAAAGCGAAGGCGGAAATGAAATATGCGAAACGTAGAGGCGGCCGCCATACGCGCACCCGGGATAGAGGAGATTCCCCAACTTGGGAAGGCCGAACGTAACCGTATAGTCGGCCTTGACCGCCGTTCCCATCACTTGGCCGGTGTTCCCGTTGATCCCCGATGGAATATCCAGGCTGATCACGGGCCGGCGTGCGGTATGGACGAGCGCGATCACATCGGCGGCGAGTCCTTTGATGTCCCGGTCCAGGCCGGTTCCGAACATGGCGTCGACGATCGCATCCGAATGCAGCAAATCCATCCTGGCCTCCGCCGCTTTGGTCAAAAGCTGCACATCCAGCGACAGATTGCAGGCGATGTCATAGTTGAGCGCCGCCGCACCGGTGTATTTTTTGGGAGAGGCCACCAGAAAAATTTTTACCGCCGCGCCGGCCGACGTCATCAGGCGGGCCAATGCCAAACCATCGCCGCCGTTGTTGCCTGCCCCGCAAAGAATGACAAACTTCCGATCGTAAAGACCTATTTTTTCCTTGATCACGGCGGCCGCGGCCAGAGCCGCGTTTTCCATGAGAATCTCCTCCGCTATTCCCAAGGTTTCCATCGCGTAGCGGTCCATTGCCCGCATCTGTTCCACAGTGGCCAGTTTCATAGTCTCTCCTCACAGACGTGACGAATTTGATATGCATCGTTCTCTCTATTAGTATAAGATAGCGTCGTGGATTTTCCAATCATATTTTTGTGACAAGGAGTGTGTCATGACTCATCCCTCCGAAACCATTCGAAAGCGCTATTCTTGCCGATCTTACGATCCCAAGCCGGTCGAGATGCCTGTTCTTCAGCGACTCATGGAGGCTGTTTCAACGCCCCAGGTCGGGCCCTTTGGAAACCGCCCCAGATTCCATTTGATGTCGATGGACAACCTCTCCCGCGAAGATTGGAAGGACCTGGGGACTTACGGCGTCATCAAGAACGCGCGGTTGTTCCTGGCCGGAGCGATCTCGCCTGCGCCCATGGCCCTCGAAGATTACGGCTTTTGCAAGGAGAAACTCATTTTAAAAGCGACCGAGCTGGGACTGAACACCTGCTGGCTGGGCGGCACGTTCGCCAAAAGCGCTTTCGAACGCGCCGCCTGCCTGAACCCAAACGAGCTTTTGCCGACGGTCGCCGCCGTCGGTTATGCCGCAAAACAAAAAAGTCTGACGGACCGTCTTATGCGCGGGATCGCCGGATCGACCTCCCGCCTGCCATGGGGGAAACTCTTCTTTTCAGGCAACCCCCAAACGTCCCTGAGCCCCGAAGAAGCCGGCCCCTTCCAAGAGGCGCTCGAAAACGTCCGACGGGCCCCTTCAGCCTCCAACAGACAGCCTTGGCGAATCGTGTACCAAAAGGATTCCAAAACGTTTCTTTTCTATCTGTCGCGCACCGCGGGGTACCGATATCTGTGCAGCGTTTCCCTTCAGGACATCGACATGGGAATCGCCATGAGTCATTTCGACTTGACGATGAGCGCCTTGAACCTTCCCGGCCGCTGGCGGATCAATGCGGCCGCCCCGCCCATCAGGTCCTGGGAGTATATCGCCGAGTGGCAGCCGGAATTTTGATGGACAAGTTCAACACCCTTTTATATAAGGAAAGCCATCGGAGCGGCCAAATGTACAAGGATAAAAAAGTCATCGTGGTCATGCCGGCCTACAATGCGGCCAATACCCTCCAGAAGACCTATGACGAGGTCATGGCCCAAGGCATGGTGGATCTTATCATTCTGGTCGACGACGCCAGCAGCGACGAAACCTCCCAGATCGCCGGCCGTCTTCCCCAAACCAAAGTGCGCGTCCACGAAAAAAACCTAGGCTATGGCGCGAATCAAAAGACCTGTTACAGAATGGCCCTGGCGGAAGGGGCGGATATCGTCATCATGGTGCATCCGGATTACCAATACACCCCCAAGCTCATCCCCGCCATGGCGTCCATGATCGGAAACGGCCTTTACCATTGCGTGCTCGGATCGCGCATTTTGGGAGGACATGCCTTCCGAAGCGGGATGCCCCTTTGGAAATACATCGCCAACCGGTTTCTGACATTGACGGAGAATATTCTTCTGGGGGCCAAACTCTCGGAGTATCACACCGGTTATCGGGCGTTTTCCCGGGAGCTTTTGGAGCAGCTTCCGATCGAGGCCAACTCCGACGACTTTGTTTTCGACAACCAGATCCTCGCCCAGATCCTCTGGCTGGGCTATATCATCGCCGAAGTCAGCTGCCCGACCAAATACTTCGCCGAAGCCTCCTCGATCAACTTCAGACGGAGCGTCCGGTATGGTTTCGGCTGCCTGTGGACCGCCCTTCAGTATCGGATGGCCCGGATCGGCTGGCTTCGAACGCCGCTTTTCCCCCAGAGGAAGATATGACCCCCTCCCCCGCCAATCGATTTCAGGATTTTTTCACGGATGAAAAATACGTCGCCTTGAAGAACCACTTGTACAACTATCTGCTTCGAAAGCGCTCGGTTGAGAAAGTCATGCGCCCCGAAGACAAAGACCTGGTCTTGGAAATCGGAAGCGGCATATCCCCGGTCTTGACGTCCTGGGATCGTATCATCTATTCCGATCTCTCCCCGGAGGCGATGGCCATTCTCCAGAAGATCCACGGCAAAGGGCGGTGCGTCGTCGCCGACGCGTTGTCTTTACCTTTCCCGGATCATTCCTTTTCGCATGTCATCGCATCGGAAGTGCTGGAGCATCTGCCGGACGACCAAAAAGCCCTCCTGGAAATCGCCCGGGTGCTCAAGCCAGGGGGAACGCTGATTGTCACGTTTCCCCACCGCCGATGCTATTTTGCCCATGACGACCGGTTTGTCGGTCACCACCGTCGCTATGATATCGACGATATGATCCGTCGGCTTCATCGGGCCGGTTTTTCCCCCGTTTTGATCCGTAAAGTGTTGGGACCGCTCGAGAAGATCACCATGTGGGTGGTGACGCACGCTGCCGTCGCTTTGGAAAAAGCGGTGAAAAAATCAAACAGTGGGGGGAAAAGACCGCCTGTCCCAGCCTTCGCCGTCCCCCTTTTCAAGGGGATCAATCGATGCTATGCCGGATTGGCATGGCTCGACACCTGTGTCATGCCGCGCGCGGTGGCCTCGGTGATCCTCATCAAAGCCAAGAAGGAGAATCCCGCCTCCGACACTCATTGAACATCGTCGAAGAGTAGGACTTTCGCTCCACGAATCACCCCCGCCTTCAGATCCGCCAGGGCACGGTTGGCATCGGCAAACGGATATTCCTCCACATCCGGTAGAATCGGGATTCGAGACGCCAACGCTAAAAATTCTTCAATATCTCGGCGGGCCACATTGGCCACACTTTTGATTTCCTTCTCCCGCCACAAATGCGAAGGATAGTCCAGCCGGAGCAGTTGATCATGGTCCATCGACTCCTTGCGGATGGCGTTGATGACCAACCGGCCGCCGGGCGCGAGATTTTCCAACGCCTCGATCACCGGCTTCCAGGCCGGTGTGGTATCGATGATCGCGCCAAGGGATCGGGGGCTCTTTTCCCCGGTGTCACCCGCCCAGACCGCACCCAAATCGAGCGCAAAACGCCGCTCACGGTCGGAACGCGCGAAGACGAAAATGTCGGAATGCGGATAAAGATGACGCGACAGTTTCAAAACCAGATGCGCCGAGGCGCCGAAACCGGTCAGCCCCAGCGGTTGACCGTCGCAAAGATTCGACAAACGAAGCGAACGCCAGCCGATGGCGCCCGCGCACAAAAGCGGTGCCGCTTGCGCATCGGTGAAGATATCGGGAATTGGAAACGCGAAACGTTCCGAGACACAAACATACTGGGCATAGCCGCCCGGGAGATCTCGGCCGGTCGCCTTGAAATCGGGACAGAGATTCTCCCGACCGTCCCGGCAATACCAACACCGACCGCACGACGACCCGATCCAACCGATGCCGACGCGCTGACCCTTGGCGTACTTCGCGGCAAGGGGACCGCGCGCATCGACCACCCCGACGATCTGATGCCCCAGGATGAAAGGAAGGGCCACAGGCGGCGTCCGGCCTTCGATCTCATCGAGTTCCGTATGACAGACGCCGCAGGCCGACACCCGCACCCGCACCTGATCCTCTTGCGGATGAGGCGTCGGGATGTCGACGAAGGTCAGCGGGGTCGGATGATTTCGAACATTCGTGATGCGGCTTAAAACAGCGGCTTTCATCAATCGTCCCTCTTGTGACGTCCGGCTGAAACCGCAGGCGAAGGACCATGCCCGAAGGTGGTCGACTGCGGCTTGAAGCCGTTTTCGACCACCGAATCTTCGGAATCAGGCCGCCGCGGCTTCAGGCTAGGCCTTGAGCACGGTGGGTATTTTCAAAGCGACATCCACGGGTTTGATGTAGCGATCCAGGATGTCTCGGGTCCCGTTGACCTTCAACTTGTCAAACAGAAAAGCGAACTGACGTTCCAGTTCGGCGCAGATCTGCCCGCGGATATCCGCCGGCAGATGCCACATTTCCAGCTTGAAGGGGCCGAAACCTTTCTTTCGGGTTTTGTATATGAACTGCTCTTCCGTGTCTTTTTCTTTCCATTCATCCTTCATGTTGGTTTTCAAATAATCATAGACTTTCAGGCGCAAATCCGCCGGGAAGACTTTGCTGTCGTAAATCATGTTTTGAAACCCGGTGGCCAGATGAACTTCGGCGGTTCCCGCGGCGGGGAAACGGTCAAACGCCTCGTCAGGCAGCGTCGAAGCGCCATGTTGAACCGCTCCGGCAAGACCGTAAGTCGCGCGGGAGGTTTCGGAGATTTTTTGCAAGACGTCAAAATCGATCTTGACTTTGGCCACCGTTCCATCCGCCAGCGGCACACCGCCGTGCGTCGTTCCCGTCTGCACGCTGATCTTGCTGATACCTTTGAAGGCGTCGCCCCGTTTTTTGAGCTCTTCGAGATAGCCGTCCATGAACGCTTGGAGTTCCTCGACCGTGCTGTTTTTACCGCCGACCTCGCCGATTTCGCCCCCCACGGAAATCGTCATGCCTTCGGGCTCCAAATCGCGGATCATCGTGGTGAGTTCCGCCGCCAGCGTAAAGTTCGTCCGCTGCTGGTCCCGAACAGTGGGCTGGGACAAATCCACCAGGGTGGAGGTGTCGATATCGATGTTGTAGAATCCCGCTTCGATCGCCTCCCAGATCAGATTTTTCACGGTCTGCTTTTCCAAGTCGGCATTGGCGGCAAACTTCTTGGCGCTCATCTGGAAGTGATCCCCTTGTAAGAAGATCGGTCCACGCCACCCGGTCTTGACAGCCGCAGCCGTCACCGCGCAGGTGTATTCCAGCGGCCGCTGTTTGGTGTAGTCGATTTCGGATCGGGCGATCTCGAAAATCACGGGCCCGACCTTCCCGCGAAGGGCCGCGCGGAACACGGCCTGGGCCACATCGTAGGTCAAGCCGCGGATATTGATCGCCGGAACGGTGAATCCGCCGATTTCCCCGCGCCCCATGGCTTCGTATAGGGACTGGATCGATGCCGACAAAACACCCATCGAAGCGGCGCCTCGCCTAATCAGCCAGCTTGCCGCTTCCTTGGCGGCGGCATCCGGACTGAAAACCACCGTATAAATCAAATCGTCGATCAGACGGCTTTGAAATCCGTCGGCATCCAGAACACGGACGTCATCACCGTCCCAGGCCAAAACGCCTTGGCAGGCTTTTTTCAATTGGTCTTTATTTTCGTAAATCATGGCAGCTCCTTATCTTGTTTTTTTATGATTGCGCCAGAAATTGCCCCGCCATCTGCACTTCCGCCGTGGACCCGATATAGATCGGCGACCGCTGATTCACCGACGTCACCGGCAGGGAAAGGATGTCCTCCTTTCCATCCGTGGCCCTGCCTCCCGCCTGTTCCACGATGAACGCCATCGGCTGGAGCTCAAACAGAAGGCGCAGCTTTCCCTGGGGGGACTTTTTCAGCGCGGGATAGCTAAACACCCCGCCCCGCTTGATGATGACCTGATTGATGTCGGGCACAAAACCGCCGCTGTAACGCAGCTTGTAGCCGTCAGCCTCGAGTTTGTCGATGAACTTCAGATGCGGTTCCGTCCAGTCTTTGCGCAAACCGCCGGGCGAAAAAATCGATCCTTTTTCCTTAAGACGGATGTTTTCTTCCGACAAGACGTATTCCCCTTCCCGATCCAGCACGAATTCATGCGCGCCTTTCCCCGCGGAATAAATCATGGTGATGAGCGGCCCGTAGGTGATGTACATCGCCGCCACCATGGAATTTCGGCCGGTATCGAAGATCGTGTTTTTATGAATGCCGATGATCGTCCCAATGGCGAGATTGGTGTCGACCAAAGACGACCCGTCGAGCGGATCGGCCGTCACGATATATTTTTCCTCCCCTTTGCCGATCGTGACGATATCCTCGAGTTCTTCCGAGGCGTATTCGCGTACAAACCCGGAAAACCGCAATTTATTGATCAGGATGTCGTCGGAAATCCGATCCAGCGCCAATTGTTCCTCTCCGTAGGCGTTTTTGAAGCCGGCCAGTTTGCGGTTGGATTCATGGATTTTGGCGGAAATGTATTTGCCGACGGTGGCGATCTGCCAGATCAGCCGCCGCAAGTCCACTTCAATCCCTGCCATCCACATATGGCGTCTCAAATCCACAACGTTTTGCGTGTAATCAATCCTGTCTTCTGCCATAAACGCTCCTTACTTCGATGTGTTGAGAGAAAATCGTTCCTAGGAAAACCTTAAAACGCAACTGTTTAGAGATTCTCTCCGGCGAGAATCTTTTCCAAGTGACTTTTCAGATCGGCAAGGGAGTAGGGCTTGACCATCGCTCCGGCAAACCCGTATTTCCAGTATTCTTCGATGACGGGATCATTCACATAACCGCTGGAAATCACCGCCTTCACTTCCGGATTGGCGGATTTCCATCGCCGAATGGCGATCTCACCACCTTCGTCACCGCGCATGGTCAAATCCATGATAATCAGGCAATAGGGGCAGCCGGCTTTTTTCGCGTCGCCATAGCACGCCATGGCCTCCGCGTGGCTTTTCGCCGTCGTCACATCGTACCCGAGATGTTTG
>CAZPTW010000158.1:0-7089 GCA_964589235.1 uncultured Smithella sp.
AATGGAGGCGGGGCGTTTCCGCCAGGATTTGTATTATCGGTTGCATGTCATTCCTTTGCGCGTACCGCCGCTTCGAGAACGAAAGGAAGACATTCCGGCTTTGGCAGAGAGGTTTCTTCAGGATTTCGCGGCCAAGGAAGGTCAGCCGCAGAAGAAGTTGACAGCCGGCGCAATGGAGCGTTTGAAAGCGCACGACTGGCCGGGGAATGTCAGAGAACTAAAAAACATCATCGAACGCCTGATCATCCTGACACCGTCGAGCGAGATCAAAGCAGAGGATATCCCGGAACTCGGTGTCAAAGCCGCTCATGACGAAGCGGCGCTGGAAACCGCCATCAACAGCGATTCGTTGCGCGACGCCCGGATGGACTTTGAACGTCAATTCATTCTCAAAAAGCTCGAGGAATTTGACGGTAATATTTCCAAAACCGCGGAGGCGATCGGTTTGGAGCGGAGCAATCTTCACAAAAAGTTGAAATCGCTCAAGGTTGTGACAAAGGACGACAAGTGACGGAATCAAGCGACGATCGGGGAGAACAGGGGGATCAGATCATGGACCTTCGCGCAGGATGTTCCGGGGAGGTGAAAGCTTTATCGGGGAGCTTTGTTTCGAGCATCTTGAAGAAGCCTGTGACGTGTGAAATGTCCGATGGTTTGCCGTCTGTGCGCCGCGTCATAAGTCGGCCGATTCGCCTGTGCATGATCAAGCTCGATACCCACATCGGCGTCTCGACATTTGAAGGCGACGCGGGCTGGATCCCCTGCAAAACGCGCTTGGCCGGGGGGGATAGGCGGCCATATTTTTTGTCTCGGTCCTGCTGGCCGTTGAAACCAAGGACCCGGACGAGATGGAGCTTGTCGCGTTAAAGCCGTTTTGTCTGAAGGCATCTTTATAAGGCTTCCATGGAATCTCAAAATACTCTTCCTCCGTCTGTGGATTCATACGAAAACCTCCATAATCGTTTCTTTTTAACCTCGCGTATTTTTGAGCCAATGAATTTCCTTCACCTCATTCTTCGGAAAATTTTATTTGAGGCCATTCGTTCGTTTTTTTTAACGGTCACGTGCAGAATTCATGTAGAATCATTCAAATGTCCAAAGGGGCGTCTATGGCGACAGTGATCATTCGCGATGCTGATTATTCATATCACCAGATCCGTCCATTGGTTTTCGATATGCTGGAAAGACTCGCCGGCGACAAGGTTCGTTCTGGTCATCGCGTGCTGATCAAACCCAATATGCTTTCCGCAGCCAGGCCGGAAGACGCGATTTTGACACATCCGGTGATCATCAAAGCCGTGGTGGAATATGTGCTGGAGAAAGGGGCGCGTCCCCAGGTGTCGGACTCGCCGGCCATCGGGTCGTTTGAGGGCATTTTGAAGCAAAACGGTACCCTCGAAGCGCTCAGAGGGCTTGCTGTGGATTGCCGGCCTTTCAAGGAAGTGGTTTGGGTGGATGTGGGAAAACCTTTCGGCCGCATCGAGATTGCCAAGGACGCCGTCGAGGCGGAGGTCATCATCAACCTCCCTAAACTTAAAACACACGCGCAGATGCTCCTGACGCTCGCGGTAAAAAACATGTTCGGGTGCATTGTCGGATTCAAGAAATCCCAGTGGCACATGCGGGCGGGGGTGGACACGAACGCCTTTGCGCGTCTCTTGGTCTCGATTTGTCAAGCCGTCAAACCCGCCGTTTCCATTTTGGACGGCGTGCTCGCTCTTGAGGGAGAAGGACCGGGTAAGGCTGGAAAACCAAGGAAAATAGGGGTCTTGATCGGCAGTGACCATGCTTTTGCCCTGGACATGGTGGTCTGCCGTATGGTCGGTGTTCCCCACAAAAACGTGCCGACGCTGAGAATCGCTCAAGAGGACGGTTTGATTCCGGTATTCGATATCGACGGTGTTTTGCCGGAAGTGGATCGTTTCAAGCTGCCGGGCGGGAGCCGGTTGGTTTTTGGGCCCAAAATAATGCAAAACTTTTTGCGCCGTCACACTGTCGCGCGGCCGGTGTGTGATCGAAAGCTTTGTCAAATGTGCGGCGAATGTTGGACAATCTGTCCGGCCAACGCCATTGAAGGCGCGGGCGGGAAAGTTGTGTTCAACGATAAAAAGTGTATTCGGTGTTATTGCTGCGTCGAGGTTTGTCCTTTCGGCGCGTTGAAATCCGCAGAAACACTGGCTGGGAAAGTCACACGGCGGTTGATCAATGTTTCCCCCTGATCTCCGGAAGGGAAGAGGCCGGCCATCGCCTGTGTTTTAAAGGTCTCGTGATTTTTTCTGCCGGCTGCGATTTGCTTCCCCGCGCGTCGTCAAGGCGCGGGCTTTTTATCCGCTGGATAGAGAAAACCGTAGATGATCAAGCCGGTCATGGCCGCGAAAGTAAAAGCCGCGCCGGTGAAAAACGTCGCGGAGGCACCCAGGAGACTCCAGAGAATTCCCGCCAGAGCGCTTGCCGAGAGCGTCGCGGCGCCTCCGGCGAGATTAAAAATGCCGAACGCTGTGCCGCGTAGACTGACCGGAGCGTGATCCGCAACAAGTTTGGAGAACAATCCCTGTGTAAGTCCCATGTGCAGGCCCCATAGCGCCGCCCCCGCAAAGACGGCAAGCGGCGTTGAGGCCGACCCCAAAATGACGTCGGACAGGATCAACACAGGCAGTCCCGCAATCAAAATGATTCTCGATTGGATTCGATCCGTGAGAAGACCCGCGGGGTAAGCGACGGCGGCATAGACGATGTTCATCACGATCATGATCAGGGGGACGTATCCAATCGACAGTCCCACGGATTGGGCGCGTAGGATTAAAAACGCCTCGCTGAAGCGGGCCAGGGTGAAGACGGTATAGAGCCCGACAATGAGCCAGTAAAGGCGTGGAAGCTGTTTGGCCCATCTGAACCATAATGGGCTCTTGACGGTTTCCCCACCGATCGGCGGTCTTTCGGGTTCCTGAACGCCGACGATGAGAATGCCTACGGCAAGAAAAGCTGGGATGACCGCAACCCACAGGACCTTTCGAATATCGTCGCCAAAACACAGCATAAAAGCCACAGCCAAGACAGGGCCCACGAAAGCGCCGATAGAATCCAGCGTCTGGCGAAGTCCGTAAGCCGCGCCGCGCATGTCCGCAGGCGCGATGTCCGCCACCAGCGCGTCGCGAGGCGCGCCTCGGATCCCCTTACCGATGCGGTCGATCAACCGTGCCGTCACCACCCAGCCAATGGTGTTGGCCAGTGGGAAAATGGGTTTGGTGATCGCCGCGAGGCCATAGCCCAGTACGGCAAGCGATTTTCTTTTGCGAATCAGGTCACTTGCCGCGCCTGCAAAAACTTTCGCGAAAGCGGCCGCCGCTTCGGCGACGCCTTCGATGAAACCGATGGCGATCATCGAAGCGCCCAAAGTCGTCGCCATGAAAACGGGAAGCAAGCTGTGGATGAGTTCCGATGAGATATCCATGAACAAAGAAACAAATCCAAGCGCCCAAATTCCCATCGGCAGGGGGCGACGCGGGGATGAATGTCTTTTCGTGTTGGATGTCATTGAATGGCCTTTCATTTGTTCCAGACGTTGCTTAAAGTTGGAAAGCCGAGGCTTTCACTTCCGACTTGCGATCGACTTTCGGTTTGATCCCCGTGGCCCGCACCCCGGTCCATTCTGTTGTCGAGGCGTCAAGCCGGGCTGGAAAAATGTAATCCCGATGCGGCCGCGCGACGTGATTTGAAATCACCATGAAGCCGGCATTGACGTCACTTGGCCGGTGAGCGTCACCGATCACTGCGCTTTGGCCAAAAGTGACGGCTCTGACGGAGAAGGCATCCGTGTCTTCGAGAGCGATCTCCACAAAAATCAGAGCCCAAGTCCAACCAACGACGGCATGGCCGGATGGGTAAGATATGTCCGGGGTCCGTCTTCTTTCCCAATCCCGCAAAGGGGTTTTTGGGCAAAAAAGAGTCAGCGGTCGAACATGATGATATTTTTTCCCCGTGCCCAGTCTTAATGGAATCGCGTCGGTTTGGGTTCGGGGCGGCATGCAAATAGGAGGGGCTTTTGGGGGGATTCGGATATCGAGGACGCGGGAAAACACGCCGCGCTTATCGGGGGTGGTTCTTGCGTCCATGGCTGGCTGATGCCGGCGGAGTGTGTTGACTTGCGCGGGACGGGTCCGGACGGATTGCAAATCCGCCTTGACGGCAGCCGACCTTTCCGCCGACGTTGTGGTCGGAGGAGACGAGCTGTCAGGCGGCTGATCCGACCGCAGATCGTCATCTAGATCCCTTGGCCGAAATTCCTTGACATCCCAAAAGGGGAGGGGGAATGTGTTGGATATACGGCCGGCGATCAAAGCCGGGGGGACGATGATGAGGCGTAAGAGGTGAAAGACCCATGGGCTTTTCGGGGTCGGGTTTTGTTTTTTCTTTTTCTGTGCGATCCATGACATGGCTTTTTTCTTCAGGCTTTCGATGGTCTTTCACTCCCGGGCGATGGATGCGATCAGATGGTTTGCATTGTCAAAAAAAACCTTTTGATAGAATTCCCGCGAGAGGTTAAACGCGTCGAGTGTTTCCAATTCCGATTCCCGAGGCAAGATGAGATTGGGAAAATCCGATCCGTAGACAATCCGGTCTTTGTGCTTTTCCAAGGATTCAGCCCCCAAGTTGAATCCTCCCAGACCCTGTTGTTCCTTGAAAAAAGAAAAAGCCGTATCCAAATACAGTGCCGGATATTCATCCAAAAGATCCATAAATTCTTGATACTCGAATTGCCCCATATGGGCGATGACGGCCGGCAGGGTGGGACATAAAGAAAGAAGCTTCCTAAACGGAGCGACTCCTACAAATTCATTTCCTAAAGGGCCGGAACCGATATGGATAAGCAGGCGTTTTTTGCGGCTCATGATCAGATCGTAGAGAGGAAGGAGGCGCTGGTCATAGGGGTACAGGCGCTGGACATGAAAGTGCAGCTTGATGCCAAGGACACGTGGATGCTGCAAGATATTTTCGGCGTCGGATAATGCGTTTGCATCGCCGGGGTGGTGTGCGGCAAAGCAATATAGATCCGGATATTCCTCGAGGATCTGTCGGTTCCAGCGGTTAAGTCCCTCGGCGATTCCCTCCCGATGCGCGTAATTGGAGTAAACGATTTTTTCGACACCATGTTGCCGCAGATAGGCGATACATTCCCGATAGTAAAAATCATACCGGATACGAAGCCGGTAAGCTTTGATGAAATAACGCCGGATGGCGTCGAACAATTTGTCCGGGAAAAGGTGGACGTGAAAGTCGATGATACGATCTGGCAGGTTTTGCTTCATGGTCTTTTTCGGATGCTCTAAAATCTGAAGATTCCCCGGTCATAGATGACGACCTTCTTGCCGTTTTTCAGGCACGCCGTAACGGTTTTGGCTTCTGTATTGACCAAGTCCCAGTGCAGCGCGGAGTCATTGAACCCCAGTTTCTTTTTCAAGGTCGGCGTGAGCTTGGATGGATCACCGGAAAATGTATCGCTGTAAGAAGCGCCCAACGCGATATGACAGTTGCCTTCCCGTCCGCCGAAATTCTCGTCGAAAAGGGTTTCCGCCATAAAGCGGTCGATGCGTGAAAAGCGTTTATCCGTCAGGGAAAATTCCCCGATGCGGCAGGCGCCGGCGTCCATAGACAACTGTTTTTTCACAAACGTCTCACCCTCTTTTGCTTCAATTTTAACCGCCTGACCTTTGGCGAACGTGATGCGGACATCCTCGATGTAGTTGCCGCTGCGGAACGAGGGGAGATTGGCGAAATAGACACCCTCCGTGCCGCGCCAGTCAGGCGATATGAACACTTCAAAACTCGGCATGTTGTGCCCCGAGACGCCCGCCCATTTTCTCTTTTCACCCGGGAATATCTTCAAATCCGTGCCTGCGGATTCCACGGAATAATACTTGACCGGCAAGGCGCTCAACTGTCTTTTAATGGCGGTTACCTCCTTGAGAATTTCCCGCCATCGGGCGATTGGATCTTCCGCGTCCAAATAACAGGCCTTGATGATTTGGCTTGCGTATTGTTTCATCGTCATTTTCGCTTGGCGAGCCAGTTCCTGTGTCGGCAGAAGGCAAAGCGTCCAGCTGTAACGGCCCGATTCTTCACGGTTGTCGAGAATGTCCTTGAGGGGTTTACGAGCGACAATGGCTTTGCCGATTTTGGCGGGATCGATGTCTTTGAGATGGGTCAGGGAGTCTGGGGCGTGCAAGAAAATCCTTCCGTGGATGTTTTTATAGAGCTCTTTGTCCCCGGGAGTCAGAAAAGTCAACTGCTTCAGGCTGGCTTTGGAGTAAAAACTTTTTTCCATGGAGGCGGTGGAAACCATCCGCTGAATCGGGTGGCCCCCCATGTCCAGGATCCTTCCAAAGAGAATCTCCGCCAGCCTCAAAGCGGGCAGATCAAATTGAATCAGGATCTGATCTCCTTTTTTCAAACGTGTTTTCTTGGCGGTTTCAAGCGCCCACAGAAGAACATCGGCGTACTTCTCCAGATTGGTTTCCGTCAGCATGGTCGGCCATCCTTTCTTTTTGAACAAAAATTCTTCTTCCTTCTACAAGGAAACGCGCAAACTCGCAAGCGTATAGCTGATTTAAGGGAACGGAATCTCAGAAGTGGGGCTTGTGCCTTCGCAATAGGACTGTTTTTCGAAGGGGAGTTATGTTAGAGTCTCCTTGTTTAAAAAAAGGCGAAATACTTCCGACGTTTTTTGCGTGACGGGGACTGAAAGGTCATCTGAAGAAATTTGATCCGGTCAAAAAAACATGTGCGGTCGTTTTGTTTTAGTCAGCGATTTGTCAGCCATCGCTGCCGATTTCGGCGTTTCGAGTGTCACCGTTGATTTCTCTCCAAACCGTAACGTTCGTCCCGGCCAGGAAATCCCGGTCATTGTGTCTCGAAACCATGAAAATGTATTGGAGGTGTGTCGATGGGGACTGGTTCCCTTCTGGGCGAAAGATCCAGCCGTCGGCGCCAAAATGATCAACGCCCGCGCGGAAACCGTTGCGCAAAAACCCAGCTTCAAATATGCTTTTGCCAAACGAAGATGCTTGATTCCCGCCGATGGTTTTTATGAAT
>CAZPTW010000159.1:0-7075 GCA_964589235.1 uncultured Smithella sp.
GAATCGCTACATCCCCCTTCTTCAACATTACATCCAAACCCCGCTGATTCATCCATGGGTTGTCTATGGCGTTCTCCGGCAGATCGTGGGCGAATTGTCTTCCTTCTCCGAACGAATCAACGCCCTGGGAGAAGTGTCCGAAGGCGCCTTGCTCGCTCCCTCATACCGCCACACCGACCTCCAGGGATGTTTCTTCCCTGTGCAAAACTTGATCTCCCACCTGCTTGATGAAATCACCGCCGGACCGGAGCACGCCATCCGGCTGACCGAGGAAGGGGTTTTCTATGTGGCGGATTTGAAAGCCGCCGTCTTCGAAGGACATCACCGCTTTTATTTATCCGTGCGCACGGAGGAACCGCTTCCCTCGCTTCTGCAAACCATCAAGTCGGTGGTGAAATTGGGGTCTCGCGAAGATCTCCAGCACATCGTTTCCCGCGCTTTACCCGGCCTCATCCTGGATCACCAAATGCAGCCGCCCCAGGAATTACCAAGACGGTCCAAAACACATTATTTTTTAATCAACCACCACAGCGAACTCTGGGATTCCGTCATCCGTAAAAAAAATATCGCTCTCTACTGGAACGGTGCCCCGCAGGATTTAGAAGTTGAACTCATGGTGATTGGGAGGTCTTAACCTATGTATTTGAGCGATTACTTCATCGACATCATCGCCTACGTCACATATTTCTTGCGCTCTCCGGAAACACAAGAATCTTCGTCGTGTGAGGCCGTTCTGGCGGACATCCAGAGGTTGCTTTTGCAAAGCGAGGAAGGTGTCAAAAAAGGGCTCGTGACCGCCGACGACCATGACGCTGCCCGTTTTGCAGTTTGCGCCTGGGTGGACGAAGCGATCCTGAATTCGTCCTGGTCCGGCAAAAACGGATGGATGAGCCGCCAGCTGCAGCAAACCTATTATAACACCACTGAGGCGGGGGAAAAATTTTTCCAAAGACTTCAGTCGCTGGGGCCTCATCAACTCCAAGTCCGGGAAGTTTACTACCTTTGTCTGGCGCTCGGTTTTACGGGGCGTTATTTTAACGATGAATACCTGTTGGAGCAGATCAAAACCGCCAATCTTAAACTTCTTTTAGGAAGTTCTTTGGGCCTTCCGTCGCTGGAGAGGCTCGATCTTTTTCCGGAAGCCCATCCAGCTGCCGATGTCGAAATCGATGGACAGGCGGGTCCCAAAAAAAGCGTCTGGCCGACCTTTGTCGCGGTCTCGGCACCGGTACTGCTTTTTGTCGTCCTTTTTGTCGTATTTTTTTTCATTTTGGATAACGTCGGAGAACATTATCTGAACATGGTGACGAAATGAAGGATTATCTTCTGAAATTTCTGAAATTCTTTCTTCTGATTTTTTTGCTCTGTCTGGTCGGGCTTTTGGCAATCGCTGTGGTGCTGGTCATGCAGTGGCCTTGGTGGGTTGCCGTCTTTCTGTCACTTCTCATGGCCGGACTGGCGCTCGGGGCGTATTTTATCCATCGGTTGATCAGGTGGAAGCGAGAAAAAAAATTCGTAAGCGACATGGTCGCTCAGGATGAGGCCCAAGCAAAGGCTTTGACGGCGGGAGAACGAGATGAGCGAAGACAGCTTCAAGCCAAATGGAAGGCGGCGATTGAAATCTTGCGCAAATCGCACTTGAGAAAAATGGGCAACCCCCTCTACATTCTGCCGTGGTATTTGATCATCGGCGAAAGCGGATCTGGAAAAACCACCTCCCTCAACAGCGCACGTTTGGCTTCCCCCTTTCCCGAGCTGTGCCGGACCGCAGGCATTTCCGGCACGCGCAACTGCGACTGGTGGTTTTTGGATCAAGCCATCATCATTGACACCGCCGGTCGATACGCCGTGCCCGTCAACGGGGAACCGGACACTCAGGAATGGCAGCGCTTTTTGACGCTTCTTGCGAAATATCGCAGGAAGGAACCGCTCAATGGTCTGATCGTCACCATCGCCGCGGACAAACTCATCGGCTTGATGTCTGAGGGCATCGAGGAAGAGGCGCGCACCATCCGGCGCCGTATCGATGAGTTGATGCGGGTGCTCGGTGTCAAGTTTCCTGTCTATGTCCTGGTCACGAAATGCGACCTCATTCAGGGCATCAACCGTTTCTGTGAAAAACTCTCCGACGACAGCCTGCGTCAGCCCATGGGCATCATCAATCAGACCCTTTCGACCAATACCGACGATTTTGTTGAAAACGCTCTGCAGACAATCGGCAAGCGGCTGAGAAACCTACGGATGCTGCTTCTGCATTCGACAGAAAACAAGAGCCTGGATCCGCCTCTTCTTCTCTTCCCTGAGGAATTCGACAACATCCGTAAAAATCTCTCCCTTTTTGCTCGAACGCTTTTCAGCCAAAACCCTTATCAAGAAACCCCGGTTTTCCGTGGGTTGTTTTTTTCCAGCGGCCGGCAGGAGGGCAATCCCCTCTCTCATTTTTCGCAAAGTTTTGGCAAACCGGTCGATGTTGAAAATCTCCCCGGCACCTCCAGAGGTCTTTTCTTACACGACTTCTTCGCCAAACTTCTTCCTAAAGACCGTCGGTTGTTGAAACCCACACGCAGAGCTATCGAGTGGAAGGCGGTCACCAACCATTTGGGCTTGACGGCATGGGGGGTGTTTTGGATCGCTCTGTGCGGGCTGCTTAGTTTTTCCTTCGTGAAGAACCTCCATGTGATCGGCGGTATGTCTCGTGAGTTTCAGAGGCTTCCTGTTTTCAGTGGCGAGTTTTCATCAGACATTGCGACCATGGATCACTTTCGTCAACGTATCTTACAGGCAGAGTCGCAAAACCGCGACTGGTGGATTCCTCGTTTCGGCCTGCGCGAAAGCCTTTTCATCGAAAAAGGGCTCAAGGAACGGTTCTGTCGACAGCTCGATGATCATTTCATAAAGCCCTTCGACCATCAACTCAGGGAATCGATCAAATCCTTGCCCCCGACCGTCTCTGATGACGTATACGCCCAGATCATGTTGCATTTGGTCCGCCGCGCCAATATTCTGAACGCGGCTCTCGAAGATCGAAATTACGAGCGTCTGAGCCAAAAACCCCAACCGATTTTCGTCATGACCGGCCTATCGCCGTCCGGCCAAACGTCCGATACCCAGAAACGATTTGCCAATCTCTTCTTATACGGCCTGGCTTGGAAGTCTCAGATCAAAGACATTCAAAGCGAGAGGGACGCGTGGCAGGCCATCCTTCAGCAACTGTACCACCTCCGAAGTCGAAACATGCTCTGGTTGATGGCGATTCCGGGGAAGGACCAATCCGTTGCGCCTGTCACGCTGGCTGAGTTTTGGGGAGAGACGTCCAAACCTCAGACGGAATGTCAAATCGACCCCCACTTCACCTGGGCAGGAAAACGGGTGATGGACGGATTCGTCCTTGAACTGCAAGCCGCATATCCCCAAGCGCCTCGTCTGGAACAAAACAAACGGGAGTTTGACTTGCGATATCGGGAATTGTGTTTCGAGGCCTGGAGACGTTTCACGGAAAATTTCGCGGCGGGTTCGAACCATTTGACAGATTCCGTCGATTGGCAACGGACGGCTGCCAGGATGTCCGCCGACGGGGGGCCTTATTTCGCTTTGATCAACAAGATTACGAAGGAACTGGCTATGGTTCTTGCAGAGGGAGAGCCTCCGGCATGGGTTGCGCAACTTGTGCGGTTTCAACGCCTGAAAAGTCAGTCCGCCGCGCAGGACGTAAACGCGGTGAACAAAGCGGCCCAAAGCGGGAAAAAAATTCTGGCCTCTCTGGAAAAAATGGCGGGCCGCCATGCAACATCGAAAACCATTGACGATCAACTGGCCGCCGCACAAGCCTACGGGCTCTACCGAAGTTCCCTCGACGCCATCGCGCCGGCCGTGACCTCCAGGAACCTTGCCTATCAGTATGCCGCGCAGGTTTTCACGGAAGAGCCCGCCACCGGGAAGTCACCTTTTTACACAGGATACCGATCCATCGAACAGATCAAACAAGCCATCGGAACGAAAGAGACCGATGCCTTAGCGATCCGGTTGATCGCCGGGCCGTTGGATTTCCTATGGGCATATGTGCGTAAAGAGACGTCCGGTTATCTTGAGGACCAGTGGAACGAACAGATCTTGGCGCCGACGGCCGGCATGACCCATCAGCAAATGATGCCCCTTCTCGTCGGGCCGGACGGCCTGGTCTGGAAATTTGTGAAAACAACCGCCGCGCCGTTTTTGACACGCCGTACCGGCGGCTATGCCGCCAAAGAGGCTTTGGGTGGAAAAATTCCCTTGAATGACGCCCTGTATCAATTTCTCAACAAAGGGGCACGGGCTCAGGCCGTGGTTCAAACAAAGCAGGCCAATTACAATGTGGGCATCAAAGGCATACCGACGGAGGCGAACACGAATGCAAAATTTCAACCGCATGGGACACGTCTTGAGCTTCAATGCGGCTCCACCTCTCAAGTGCTGGTGAACAATAATTATCCTGTGGGAAAAACCTTTTACTGGTCACCGGATAGCTGCGGAGATGTGATTTTGCAAATTGAAATCGGAGATTTGGTTTTATCCAAGCGTTACTTGGGCCCGCAGGCCTTTCCGGAATTTTTGAGGGATTTCAAAGCCGGACAGCGCACCTTCACGCCTAATGAATTTCCCGGGGAAAAAAATGTTTTGGAAAAGCTAGGCGTCACGCTGATTAAAGTGAGCTATCAGTTTGTCGGAATGCTGCCTGTTTTGAAAACCGTCGAGTCACTGCCGACACAATTACCAAGGAGTATTGGACGCTGATGGACGTATTCGATGATTATGCCAATTGGAAGTTTTCGGCGGCTGGCAAACATCCGGCCGCTCCTGATTTTTTCAGGCTCGGCGAAGCCCGGCCGCCCGGCGATGAGCTCTTTTCGCTCATCGACACCGCCTATTCGTCACTGACCGCGAAAGCCGGAACAGCCCCGGAATTCAGCTCTTGGCGTTTTTGGGCCAGAGGCGCCGGACGCGACACCCTGATATGTGGCATTCTTCGCGAAAGTTCTGACAAGATGGGAAGGCCCTATCCCTTATTGGTGATCGGCCGCGGTCCGCTCAAAGATTGGGAAAATCGGTGGGATCTTCTTCCGTTTGCCTGCGAGAATACCTGGGTTCAGTTCGAGTATCTCGCCACGCAGAAATTGGACAATGTGAAAAAATTGGAAGAGGGTCTGATGAACACCCGGCCTCCATCCGATGCCTGGGCCGATCATGCCGCCCGGAGAAAAAGCCTCAATGAAATCGGTTCACCTCGGGATCCTTATGCCTCTTTTCTGGATTTCGAAAAGCTCTCCATGCAAGCCGCCGAACAAACGGGCAGGGACGATTTCTTCGTCCGTCTCGACCGGGGACCATGCAACGATAAAATTCTTCAAGTGAGCCTCTGGCATCACCTTTTCAAAACATCCGCGAAAACGATACCGCAGATGCTTTTCATGGGCGGTACGCTGGAGAAGGCGTTTCTAGCGGTTTATAACCGTCCTCTCAAATTGGCTGACCTTGTCCAGCTATGGTCCGCGTCAACGCCCACTTTATGGAAAAACATGATCGGAACGGAATACGCCATGGATCTTTCCACGCTTGGGAAAGAACCGATCTCGCAGGATCGGCCGGCGGGCAGCGATGTTCGATACGATCCCGCTTTTCAGGAAATGCAAGATGAAATCGACAAGCTGACGTCGCCATCGGCGGTCGGCAGCGTCAACTGGGAGAAGATCTTGCGTTTTTCCTCCGACATCCTTGCGCACAAATCCAAGGACTTGATGGTTGCCGCCTACCTTGCCTGCGCCCTGATTTATACCCGTCAGCACGACGGGGTGGCGATCGGCGTCAAAATCCTAGCGGATTTGATGACCAAATTTTGGGATGACCTGTATCCTGCCAAAGAACGGATGCGCGGCAGGCTGCGTTCCATCGAATGGTGGGTGGAGAAAACTGATCTTGCGTTGAAGCAACTCTCGCCTGCCGTTATCCCAGCAGAACAAATGGATATTCTTTTTGGTCATCTCGATATGATCGAACAGTGCATGCGTCAGCATTTGGTTAACGCGCCTTCGTTGAGAGGTATCCGCGATTATCTTCGCTCGCTGAAAACCCCCAGGGAAACGAAGCACCATCCCGAAGATTCCGTCAAATCGTCGACCGCTGTTCGGGTGACGGCTCAATCTCAGCCCACATCGGAGACCGTCGAGTATTTGAATTCCACAACAGGGATGGATCGCGTCGAGTCCCCCCAACTCGCCGGACGTTTGTTGGATCAGCATCTGCAAAAACTTCGGGAAATCGCCGGTCAAGCCTGGATTCAAGACTCTGCCAACCCTTTGCCATACCGGATCAACCGAACAACAGTGTGGTGCGGCATTGAGGATTTGCCACCTGCCATCCACAACCGCACCCGCATTCCCGCGCCGGATCACCAAGTGATCAAAATGCTCTTCGACCTGAGAAACGCTGGAGATGCGGAAGCCTTGCTGAAAGCGGCGGAGGGACGCGTCCCCCAGTATGTTTTGTGGCTTGATTTGAGCCGGTTTTCCGCTGAGGCCCTGGCACGGCTGGGGGGGAAATATCGCAGAGCCTATCATGCCGTATGTCAGGAAACAGCCTATTTCGTCCATCGTTTACCCGGTCTCGACGATTTGACTTTTGCCGATGGAACACCCTTTGCCAATCCGGAGACCCAATGCTGGCTAAAAAGCATCGCCTTGTCGGCCGGCTCGGACGGAGAGGCGGTCTCCCAAACGAGGCAGAGAAGCAACGAACCCATGAGCCAAGACATCGCTGAAATCCAAGGCATGATTCTCAAAGGAAAATGGATTGAGGGAATGGAAATTTTGCAAAAAAAATTGACCGCCGCACAATCGAGCCGAGAAAAGATTCTCTGGCGAATGGCATTTGCTCAACTGATGTTGGACATTCGACAGCCCCGATGGGCACTTCCTCAGTTGGAACAGATCATTCGAGACATCGATCTCTACCGCCTGGAAGATTACGATCCCATGCTGGCTTTGAGGGGCTTGAAGATCGCCTGGCAGGGAATGGACGCGCAAAACGATGAAAGAATGAAGGC
>CAZPTW010000160.1:0-6918 GCA_964589235.1 uncultured Smithella sp.
GGGTGATGAAGTAACGTTGAACTCAAGAAACAAAGGATATCACATAAACATGCATTCACCTGTAAAGCTGTTTGCTGATAGGCCTGGCGCAATGATTCGCATAGGTGGTAAAACAAGAATTCATGGCACGTGTATCCATGCTTGTCAATTAGTGGAAATTGGCTGTAACTGTCTGATAGCGGCAAATTGCCAGATTTTTGATGGTAACGGCCATAATGTTTCATTCTTGGATGTGGAAAAAAGAATTCAAACAACGGGTGATATTAAACCAATCAAGATTGGGGATAATGTTTGGCTTGGTGCGAATTCGTTTGTGCTTCCAGGGGTTACAATTGGAGAAGGTTCTGTAATATCAGCGAATAGCGTCGTTGTTAAAGATATTCCCGCTATGGTAGTTGCCGGGGGCAATCCAGCAAAAATCATAAGGTCCCTCCATTAACGAAATTATAGCGTTGTACTTCGTGAACAATTTGTGATTTCATAGATGCGCTTCTAAGAAAACTAGCCAACCACACTTTTTTTAAAATAAACTTCTTTTAATTTAAATTATTTATGATCGTTTGGTCGCAACTTTTAGTAATGCTTGTATGCACAATAATTCCATTTTTTTGGGTTTTCAATCTGAAAAGTTATAATGGAAGATTGTACTTTGGTATTATTTTATTTTTCTTTTTTGTTTATGCAGGCATTGGCGGTGGACTAGATGAAGTCAGCAAAGATTATTGGCTTTACTATTTAATATATTCTGCCGTTTTGAGTTTGGGTGCCAAAATGACTATGGGGAAAGAAATATGTAAGGGGCGAACAGAAACCACGGTCAAATTGATCGCATTTATTGACAGGTATGGACGCGGCATTATTATTACGTATTTGCTGTGCCATATTGCATTATTGACTTACCCTGAATTCAATATATTTCGTCTAGTAAATCCTCCGAAACCAGATCTTATATCTTATTTTTCTTCACGACTTGAGGAAAAAGAAATTAGTTTATTTCAATCCGTATTTTATTATCTGACAGAAGCGCTAAAGCCGTTCTTCTTTAATAAAATTAAAACGATGAAAATAATGGCTTATGGATTTCGCGATATGGAATTCTTCAAGCTCAAAATTATGGCCCCTCATGAATCAAAGTACGCTTTAGTCGGATGAACTATAGTCTTCTAAGCGCTCGCGACTTTTATACCCCGGCTGATGGCAAACGTAAAAATGTTTGGCAAAACGGTTACTTTACACTTGGATACTATAATGCATCACCAGAGTTTCTAAAAATAATGGGCGATCTTATTGACTTAGATGAGATTACATTAAAAATTGTACAGAAACCATGAAACTATCTTTTAACAGTATCTCAAGATTTATTTCAAGTTTTCACGCCGTCCTGTTTTTTACAGGTTTTCTTCTTTTTACAACAGTTTTTTATGGGACAAGTTTTGACGGCAGAGAAACAAGCTCTCTTACTATAAGTTACAGGTTATTTACATTGATCGTTGCTCTATTAGTTATCCCATTTAATTTAAAACTTCCTCATTTAAATACTCAGAGTAAATTATTCATTTTTCTTTGGATATGCTATTTATTCAGAGTCATTTATGACCTATTCATTCGATCAGACAGCTCATTGATTCTTCCACATAATCAATTAGTTCTTTTGCATGATGTTGTTGTAACTTGCTTCATTCCAATGATTGTCTTATTTTTAAGTTATAAGAACCTAAATTGGGAAGCAATATTTTATGCCATAATGGTCGTTCTTACTTTTTGTGTTCTTATGGCACTATTAAGTGATGCCAAAGATTATACGCAACGGGGTATTCTAAATATTGCACAAAATACGCATGTTTTAGGATTTTATTCCGCAGCATTAATATTGGCGGGCCTCACTGGCATTAGAGCAAGTCAAAATCATTCCAAAATTAAAATTACATTATTTATTATTGTAGTGTTTATCGGCGCTATGGGCTTGGGCACATCTGCAAGTAGAGGCCCCTTGGTTGGTTTATTACTTTCGATTTTTTTGTATCCTCTATTCAAACATACTTTTAAAACAGGTTTGGTATTGGTGGGTATTGTTTTTATACTTTTTCTATTTCAAGATTATTTCTTAAACTTGATCTATGGGATCTTCCCTGTATTTGTAGAGCGATTTTTATTGCCTGGACCGGAAGAAGGGGGGATTACCGGACGTGAACATATTTTTAAAGATGCAATTTTGCAAATCAAAGATAATCCGCTTCTTGGTAATTGGCATCGTTTATACGCTGAAAATGGCTTGGGTAATACGGCACATAATATAATACTATCTACATTTATGAGCCTCGGAATTTTTATTGGATCAATAATTGTTTATTTGTATTTATATTTTATAAGACTTTCAGTTAAGTTAATTTCTTTAAATAGCATTTATTCTTATATAGGTTTTTTAGTATTGTTGTGTATAGGCATGTCTCTAACCACAGGTGGTGACCTGATTTATAAAGACAACTTCAATTTTGCTTTCGCTGCTATTCTCATAGTGGCATCCAACAAAGCCTTAGTTGAATATAAAGTTCTAAATCAGTCAAATTATATGCCTCACTTGCACGCTATTTTGGGCAAGAAAGTCAAAGTCCATAGCGGCGTGCGTGTTACAGATTCTATGTGAGGCATTGTGTTAGCTGCAATACAAATAAATTTGAATCAAATTCGAAATTATAGCCCTTTCCCATAATGAAATGTAAAAAGCAAATCCTGATGGTCGTATTTAATCCAATTGAATACGATGCGAGAGTAATACGTGCCGCAGAGGCTATTGAAAGTTTGGGCGAAAGCGTAACTGTAATATCCTGCAATAGTTCCTTAAATTATAAAAACGCCAATTTTCAATCTATTGTATATACTTCGATGAGAAAGGGACCTCTTTTGTTAATTTCGTTTTGGTTCTACGTCTTAAAATATGGTCTGCAAAAGAAAAAAGAAATCAGATTACTTTATGTGCATGATTACTATACCGCATTTCTGGGATTGCTTCTCTCAAGATTCATTGATGCAAGATGGATTTATGACGCGCATGAATTATTATTAAAAGGAAAGAATGAAAAAAGTTCGATGAGAGATATGCTATTTATCCTAATGGAAAGACTTTCTATTAGAAAAGCTGATCTTGTCATTACAGCCAATGATGAAAGAAGAAGAATAATTAAACATATTTATCAATTAAGAAACGTTATATCTGTCAGAAATATAGCACCGCGATTTATTAACATTGGTTCTGTTTCAAAAGAAGACATGATAGTTTATCAGGGTTATCTTTCAGAAAAACGGAATGTGTCTTACTTTATAAAATTATTGATATATTTACCGCCAAGAATCAAACTTAAATTGATTGGAACAGGTCCGGATGTAAAACTTTATCAAGAAATGGTTCAGTCGTTATCTTTGTTCGATAGAGTAATATTCACGGGAATGATTCCTTATGCTAAGTTATTAAACGAAAGTAAAAGCTGCAAACTGGGTATCGTTTACTATGATTCTGAAGGATTGAATAATTATTATTGCTCGCCAAATAAAATTTATGAATATGCCCAACTTGGCATTCCTATGCTTGTTTCACCGCAACCGTTCTTGAAAAAGATTGTGTCAAAATATCACATAGGTGAAGTCTTGGACCTGAACGCGCCACTTGAAACACAAGCGGATATAATTTCCAAATTAATAAACAACTACAAATATTATCAGCAGGGTATGAAGAATTTTTTAGCAGATAATTCCTATGAAAAGGAAATGGCTAAACTCAAATACGCAACTTATAGCATACTCAGCAAGAATTTGTCATAAGCGCTCATGAATGTATACGCTGCAACTTATCGTATTTATCTAATTGTTGTTTTGCTGCTAAGTTTCATCTTGCCGTCTGATGCGGCAACAATTGCCGAGAATGGGAAGGCTATGGCAACGATCGTATTAGCAGAGCAGGCATCTCTGCCTGAGCGAACAGCCGCACATGAACTTTCTAATTACCTAAACAAAGTGACGGCAGGGCGGTTTGAAATTATCCCCGAAAGTGCAGCGAATATGGGAGGTGCTAAGATCTATATTGGCGCTACCAGATTTGCCATGGATAAAAATGTTGTTTCAGAACAGCTCAAACCTGAAGAATGGATTATTCGATCGATCGGCAATGATATTATTCTTACGGGTGGGCAACCTCGTGGCGCATTGTATGCCGTATATCGTTTTCTTGAAGATTATGTTGGTGTGCATTGGTGGAATCCTTGGGAGGAACATGTACCCAATAAACCCACGCTTACCATTTATGGCCTTAATGTTAAAGGAATGCCCTGGTTTCGCTATCGTGATATTTATACGTTATACGGCAACGATGCAGGTCGCTTCGCTGCAAGAAACCGCCTTAACCGGGATGGTAATGCAAACATTGCAGCACAGTACGGCGGAGGCATGAATTATGGTCCGCCAGATCATGTCCATACATTTTATTTATATATCCCACCTGCGACTTATTTTAATAACCATCCTGAATGGTTTTCTGTCATTAAGGGAAAGCGAACAGGTGAACGTGCGCAGTTGTGTTTGACAAATCCGGAAATGCGAAAAGTTTTTTTGGAGCAGCTCAGGATTAATATCCGCACAGCACGTCAGAAAGCAAAAAAGGAAGAATTACCAACCCCGCAGATCTTTGATGTTTCTCAAAATGATTGGGGTGGAATGTGCCAGTGCGATGTCTGCCAGAAAATTGCCAAGGCTGAAGATTCAGAAGCAGGACCTCTTCTAGACTTTGTTAACTATTTAGCCGATGAAATTAAGCAGGAGTATCCTGATATCTTCATCGGGACGCTTGCTTATAGCATGACTCAGAAAGCACCGAAAACAATTAAGCCGCGTGATAATGTGATTGTTCGCCTTTGCGATACACAAAGCAACTTGACGAAAGCCATTACCGATGAGGATAATCATTTATTTCGCAAGCACTTGCAGAGCTGAGCGAAGATAGCAAGAAATTTGAGAATCTGGGACTATGCGGTAACTTATGCACCTTACTATGGACTACCGTTGCCAACCGTACAAACTTATCCTATTGACTATCGCTTTTACGCTACGCAAGATGTTGAAGGTGTTTTCACTGAGCATGAATATCCGATTCTCTCGGATATGCGTGATTTTAAGATATGGATGATGTTAAAGCTCCTCGAAGATCCCTATCGCAACTATGACGATCTCGTAAACACTTTCACGGATGGCTTCTACGGTTCAGCTGGCACGTATATTCGAGATTATCTTCAGAAGTTGACGGTAGCCGCGTCTGCAAAAAATATCTACTTAGGTATGAATGCTTCACCCCAGCATTACCGTTATCTCGATTTAGACTTCATTCTTTCAGCGCAGGCCATCTTTGACGCGGCAGAGAAAGCCGTTGTGCGCAAACCGGTTTTTTTGCGAAGGGTCCGCCATGCCCGCTTGCCTTTAGACCGCGCAACGGTTTTATTTTACCCTAGATTGATGAGAGAGTGGGTGGTGTTTCGAGGGCATTCACCGAAGTCAATGCCTTTGCAGAGAGATGCAATTGCTCAGCGATACAGGGAAACATGGCTTATACAGGCGGATATGCGCTTTCCCGTAAATCTTCGAAAGGCCGAGAAGAACACGGCTGACGAAGAGATTACAACGCTGACAGCACTGAAAATGCATGTATTTCGGTCCCCAAAAGTTTACATACTTCCAGCGACTGTCGTAACTGACTACACAGCCAATATGATGCGAAATTATAGGAACATTAGTAAAGTAGTTCCGGACCCAGATGCGGAGAGTGGCATCACAAACCGTCTGCAATTACCCCCGGATATTGATTCTGCAAATCATCCCCTCGTAAAATACCGACTTCCCATGCCTTGGGGGATTTATGATCAAGACAACAAGCGCGTTGTTGCAAGCAAACGGCTTAAATGGGAAGACGTAACCGGACCTGGATACCACTGGTATAAAATGGGTACCTGTCCTATCCGGCGATCGACATTACTTTATTTTTTCTGGAGCTGGATTATCCAAGTTGATGTTGACGATGTTGCTGATGCATCGAAACCAGATGAAATATTTGATGTTTGGGCACGAATAAAATTTGAAGGACCTGCCTTTCCGCACGGACGAAAGGAAGACAGGAATTCAATTTCTGTTGAGCGTGTCATCATTACAAAGCATAATATGAAGTAAAAAATTATGAAGTGCATGAAAATATTATTTCCAATTGGGATTTTTTATCCCGCGTCTGTCGGTGGACCTAGCAATACGCTATATTGGCATACATGCTATCTGCAAAAAAACAATATTGATAATTACATTGTCACCACAAATTTTAAAATAGGCGACAATACTAATATTCAGTTTAATAAATGGGTTCATGGCGATGCTGGTAATGTCATATACTGCAAAACACGATTTAACTATTTCCCCATCAGAGCTATATGGGAAACTGTAAAGAAAATTATGAACGTGGATGTTGTCCACTATTCAAGTGCATATTATTCCCTGACAATATTTACAATATTTTTCAGCGTCTTGCTTCGAAAAAAAATATTTCTTTCTCCACGTGGTGAGTTCTTTCCGGTAGCAATTGATAATCCTATGAAGAATATTGTCATTTGGTTGTATGGGTTAATATATAAAAAAATAATTTTTCATGCGACGTGTTCGGAAGAATTTAAGTCGATCAAAAAGCTGTATCCCCATGCCAATATTGTCATTCAACCCAATTTTATTGACTGCAATACGTCAGCAAAGCACTCTATCAAAAACAAGAATATTGTATTTCTGGGAATTATTTATAGCGTAAAGCGTATTGAGAACTTGATAACTGCATTATCGTTGTCTGAAAAGTTTAAATCATCAAATGCTTGTTTATTGATAGCAGGCAGACCTTTAGTTAAA
>CAZPTW010000161.1:0-6904 GCA_964589235.1 uncultured Smithella sp.
CCATTTGGTATGTGGGGGAAGTTTCACCTCGCTGGAGAGCCAGTCATCGGGGTGGAATTCCGCCAGTTGAATCAAAACGCCGAAAGCGTCACGGGGATGGATGAATATTTCTTTCCAGATGCCTCCATGGTATTCACGGTAACCGAAGAAAGGAATGCCTTTTTCTTTCAGGTTGGACATCGCCTGATGGATATCCGGAGTTTGAAGGGTGATGTGATGGATGCCGGCTTCCTTATCTTTCAAAAAATTGTCCAGGAAACTTCCCATGCCGGTCGGGGAGATAATCTCCAGGCGGGAAAGATCGCCCAGTGAAAAAAGTTTCCAGAAGAACCGCGTCTGGGGATCGGCGGCGCTTGTGCCTTCAACGGCTCCCAGGACGTCGCGAAAGAACCGCTCGGCCTTTTCCTGATTTTTCACGGCGATGGAAACATGGTCGATGCGCAAAATCATGATCGCCTCTCTTGGGAGAAGCTTAACATAAATCCATCGGGAGGGATACACGAAAATCAGCTCTTTAAGGCAAATCTCCTTGATGGAGGACAATATCAATTCGGAAGGGGATGCCTATGCCTGTGGAAATTGAACGAAAGTTCCTTGTGAAAGGAAATAGTTGGCGGCAGGGGCAAGGGGTTTGCATACGCCAGGGGTATTTGAATCGGGACCCGGAAAGGACTGTCCGGGTGCGTATTGGAGGCGAGAAAGCCTCTCTGGCCATCAAGGGATGTACCCAAGGGGCGGTGCGTTCCGAGTATGAGTATGACATTCCTGTCCATCAAGCGCGGGAATTGTTGAATATGTGCGATGGACCGATTTTGGAGAAGATTCGTTATTCCATCCTGGTTGAAGGCCTTCGGTGGGAGATCGACGAGTTTCTGGGTGAGAATGCCGGGTTGGTTGTCGCCGAGGTCGAATTGCAGAATGAAAACCAAACTATTCTTCTTCCAGACTGGGTCGATCGGGAGGTGACCGGTGATGCCAGATACTACAATTCCAACCTCTGTAGGCATCCCTACCGCCAGTGGTGATGACCCGGCCGCGCTTTTGGGTTGATCGTGTCGGATTCGCTTAGCTCTCGTTCAGATCTCGCCGGAAAAATCGCTCCTGGCGCGATTGGTAAAAGCCGCGACGCTTAGGTCTTGACAGGCTTTCAAGAAATCCCTATAGTCGGCGCGAAAAAACTCGTCATGGCCTAGATGAATTCGATGAGGGCATAATGGAACAGTCAAAGAAAAAGCGCGAACATTGGGCAACCCGAACCGGTTTTGTGCTCGCCGCCGCAGGGTCCGCTGTTGGGCTGGGCAACATCTGGCGGTTCCCTTACATGACCGGGGAGCACGGCGGAGCCGCATTCATGTTGATCTACTTGATTGCCGTGTTGTTGCTCGGCTATCCCCTGATGATGACCGAAATGATTTTGGGACGGGCGGCTCAGAGGGATCCTGTCGGGGTCTTCAAAGTTCTGGCTCCGAAGCGTCCATGGTGGCTGGTGGGGGCGCTTGGGGTGTTTACGGGATTTGTGATTCTTTCTTATTATGCTGTGGTCGCGGGATGGTCGATGGCTTATATCTATAAAGTCGTCGCCGCTGCGAGCACTCCGGGAATCGACCACGCCGCCGTTTTTAAAAGCCATATCGGCAGTATCTGGGAGCCTATCGGATGGCAGGCCTTGTTCATGCTTGTCACCGTCGGCATCATCGCTGCCGGCGTGGTGAAAGGTATTCAGCGGTGGTCCACCATTTTAATGCCGATTCTCTTCGTCCTTCTGATCGTTTTAATTGTTCGAGCCGTGACCCTGCCTGGCGCGTCAGAAGGATTGCTTTATTATCTGAATCCGGACTTCAGCAAAGTGACGGGAAGAACCCTGCTTGCCGCACTGGCCCAGGCCTTCTTTTCCTTAAGTTTGGGGATGGGGGCCTTGATCACCTATGGAAGCTATCTGGATGACAAGGACGAAATTCCGGCCAATGCGGCGTGGGTCTGCGGGCTGGACACCGCCGTCGCCCTTTTGGCCGGGTTTGCCCTTTTCCCCGCCATTTTTGCATTGGGGTTTGAACCGGGCGCCGGGCCGGGACTTGCGTTCATTACACTTCCCGCCGTTTTCGCGCAGATGCCGATGGGCATCGTTTTCGGGGTTCTCTTTTTCTTCTTGCTGTTTATCGCGGCGTTGACTTCGGCTATCTCGTTACTTGAAGTGGTGACGGCTTGGTTGATCGATGAGAAGGGATGGTCCAGGAAAAAAGCGTCCATGAGTATGGGGCTGCTCATTTTCATTGTCGGTCTTCCCGCAACGTTGGGATACAGCCTGTTGAAGGGTTTTTCTTTTCCCGGACTGCACACCGATTTACTCGATACCTATGATTGGTTCGCCAACAGTCTCTTCCTGCCCATCGGCGGCTTCTTCATTGCTTTGTTCACCGGATATGCCTGGGGGATTCAACACGCCGTCCACGAAGCCAACAAGGGACATCAAACGATCAGAGTCGGGAAATGGTGGGTGCTATTGATCCGATTTGCCGTTCCCGTGTTGATTTTATTTATTCTGGCCGTCGGCCTGTATGATACTTTTGTGAAATAACCGGGGGCGATTCAAGACCATGACATCCGGCGGATTTTTAAATGGGGAGGATCTCAAGCAGATCAAAGCGCTTGGGTTGAGCAGAAGGGACGTGGAAAAGCAATTGGCGGTCTACGCCAAAGGGCCGACTTATTTGAAGCTCAGTCGCCCTTGTCTGCCGGGAGACGGTATTTTGTCTATCGGATCGAAGCGAAGAAAAGAATTGATCGCTCACTTCGAGGCCGAAGCCGGGCGACATAGGCTTTTGAAGTTCGTCCCCGCGTCGGGCGCGGCGAGCCGCATGTTTGCCCAGTGGTTTTCCGCCATAGAAAAAGGGGGGTTTGGAGACGCTCAGTCCGACGGCGTCTTCTTCAGGAATTTGCGAAAAATGCCTTTTTTCGGCCTTTTGAAGCGAGATCCCAAGGCCAGTCGGTATCTGAAGGAAAAAGATGTTTGCGCTCTTTTGAATCATATTTTATCAGGAGCCGGTCTTCATTACGGATGGCTGCCCAAGGCATTGATTCCCTTTCATGTGTATCCCGGCGGGGAGACGAGAACGGCTCTTGAGGAACAATTGGTGGAGGCGGCCCATTTCATTCGAGATGTCCGGGGCAGATGTCACGTGCATTTGACACTTTCCGAAGAGCATACAAACGTTGTGGCGGATAAAATCCGGGAGGTCAAAAGCAAGTATGAAAGACGATATCACATTCGCTTGAAAGTCGATCGTTCCATTCAAAAGCCGTCCACCCAGGTCCTCGCCGTTTATAAAGACCAATCGCCTGTCCGGGATCATCAAGGACGGCTGGTTTTTCGTCCCGGGGGGCATGGGGCGCTTCTCGAGAATCTGGAAACTTTGGACGCTGATTTCATTTTCGTGAAGAACATCGATAATATCCTTCCCGATCATCGGTTGAAGAAGGTTCTACCCTATAAAAAAATGCTAGGAGGGCTGGCGTTCAAAATTCAACGCGATATTTTTGCCATTCTGAGGGATCTGGAAAAAAGCAAGGTGACGCCTGAAAAAATCGCGTTTTGCAAAGCATTCTGTGCCGAAAACCTCAATATTTTTTTCCCGCCGGATTTTGAAAAAAAGCCGCTTGCCCAAAAGAAAAAGGAAATTGTTTCGCTTCTGGATCGTCCTTTGCGCGTCTGCGGGATGGTACGCAATGAAGGCGAACCGGGCGGAGGCCCTTTCTGGGTTGAACACGCGGACGGCACGGAATCGATGCAGATTGTCGAGTCGGTCCATGTGGATATGAAGGATGCGACACAAAAGGAGATCTGGCGACGCGCCCAATACTTCAATCCTGTAGACATGGTCTGTTGCATCAAAGATTTTCGAGGCCGGAAATACAATCTGAAGAAATTCGTTGATCGAGAGGCCTATCTGATCACGGAAAAAATGGATAAAGGCCATAAACTCTTAGCACAGGAACTACCCGGGCTCTGGAACGGCGGGATGGCCCGCTGGAATACGGTATTTGTCGAGCTGCCCCTCGCGGTTTTCAATCCGGTGAAAACCGTCGACGACCTTTTACGGCCCGAGCATCGCGTCGGAAGAGCAAAACGGCCTAAATAATCAGGCTTTCACAATCTTCTTTTGCGGCCGCCTTGCAGGTCAGGATTTCAGTTTTTCCTCTGGATGTGCAAATGACGTCCTCATCTCTGTCTTTGGGGGCGTCGGAATATCGCACACACAATTCGGCTGCAAATTCTTTGGTGGACGTCGCCCTTGTGCCGTAAGGAATCAACACGCAAGGACCGGGATGATTCGCCATGCGCAAAAGAAGATCCTCTTCCGACACCCAACTCATCAGCGCGTCGTTGTCTGCTTTGTTGCGTCCCACGATGATTTTTTCTCCGGTTTTCACTCGGAAGTGCCGACCATACTTCAGAAGTTCAAAGTCACGGATTTGCCAATCTTCACCTTGGGTCATCAATTCGCGCAACCTGCGGGAAAACATGGGATCGGTCAGAAGACAGCCGCCTGCGGGTGGCGGATATCTGTGGATGCCGAATGCTTCGGCCAGACGAATCTGATCTTTGCGTCCGCGTCCGGAAATACTGAGCAATTGGCCGCGGTCGATTTTGTTTTCCCGTTCCGCCTTGATCGGCTCGAGCAGTCGAGCGGAAAGCGGTCTGAGAATGTAGTCGGCATAACCGGAATTTTTCGCCACGATATACAAAGACTGTTTTGTCTGTGACATCGGTCGCTGGCCTAGAACTTCACCGGTAAGAAGAAAATCAGCGCCTGTGGCCTCCATTTGCCGACCCGCCATTTGCAGCATCAGCGTATGGCAATCGATGCAGGGATTCATATTTTTACCGAAACCATATCGAGGCGATTTGAGCATTTGCAGGTGCTCTTTTGTGATATCGGTGATGATCAGGGGAAGACTGATTTGCTTTGCGGCCGCCAAGGCTTTTTCCGGACCGAAAAAAGGCGTCGTGAACGTCAGCCCGGTGACCTCGATATTTTGCTTTTGGATCAACTTGACGGCGAGGATGCTGTCCAAGCCCCCGGATAAGAGTGCAATGGCCCTGACCATCTTCAATACCGCACGATGTCGGCCGACCAGGATTCATGCAGCAGGCCGCGCAACTCTTCGCTGAAGGTGAAATTGACGAAATAAATGTCCCTGTCGGTTTTGGTCTTAAGGCCGTTGAATCCGAAATGATAAGGCGGCTGATTTTTATCCGCCCCGGAAAAAGAAAAATACCCCGATGTCACCGCAAAGCCCAAAGCGCGCAGAATGGTTTCAATGGCCTTCGACGGCGGATCTTGATCGGAAACGTAGAGGAGCTCGTGACCTGATTTTTGCAAGATGTTCACGAATTGGGGCGTAAGCGGGTGAGACATGATGATGAACTTTTTCCCGTTCCGCTCAAGGATGGCATCGACTTTGATGGACAGATTGAATCCGTCCTTGGCGATATTGAAAACTTTGATATCGACATCTTTTTCCACATCGATCTTGAGGTAGGCAAGCAAAGCCAAAGCCAAATCCTTCGCGCCGGCCGATGGCAATGTCGTGACCGGCGACAAGGCGTAGAGTTCTTCCGGTTTACCGACGAGGCCTTTCTCGGCGGAGATTTCCGTGATGATCAGGGAGTGCTTGCGCGCGTAATTGATAATCGCGCGAGGTAAAACGGAATGGGGTTCATCCTCGAAACGGATCCCTTGCGTTGGAATGTGATCTGAAACATTTGAGGCCCGATGATTGATGATCCAGTCCACAAACACATCCACAGGCGGCTGTGAGCCGACGGTCAATGCCTTTTGAGATCTCGATATTTCGTAATGCTTCGTGTTTTTCAAAATTTTTTTCATCACGGTAATGACATCATCCCGCTCGTCGATTTTAACGAGATGGAAATGGCTCCAGCGATCCTGGATGATTTTTTTCAATTGATTGTCGGAATGGTCCCCCTGATCCAGAAAAATCGTTTGGCCGTCCAATTCCACCACGGGAATGACGGAACAGTCGATCGTCAGTTGTTCTGTTTTCGAAACGGGCAGATAGTAGTTGCCTCCCATCATCATGGTTCCGTTCATCTGAGACACGACGTGCTTGATGACCGACAGGCGTTGAACGGGTGTCAAGACAACCGCCGCTTTGCCTTCTTGGGGGTCGGAACTTTGCCCTCTTGGTTCATCCGGAATCGATTCGATGTCGCGGGGGGGAGGCGTCATCTTTGCCGGCTGATCCGTTTGGGAGGGGCTTTTTGCAGACATCACCCGACCGCTGCCGACTTTGACGACCGATGTCTCTTTCGGAAGATGGATGACTTGGCCCGCGTAAATCTTGTTGGCGTCGACGATGGAGGGATTGAGTGCCTTAATCGTCAGCATCATCTGCTGGGTCTTCGAAGGAATGTGAAGCTCTCGGTGTACGATATGAATGAGGGTGTCCCCTTTCTTAACGCGATATTCCCGGGTTCCTTCCTGTCGGGATGACTCAGGGGATTTTCCGGTTGACGGTGTCGAAGCTTTATCTGATGCGACGGTTACGGGCTTTGCCGGGAGGATCAATTCTTGTCCTGTGCGCAATTTGTTGAGATCGTCGATATCCGGATTGAGCTCTTTGATCATCCGGTAATACATCGGGATATCTTTTTCGCTGATCCCCGGGAATCTGCGGACGATCGCCGACAGGATGTCGCCTTTTTGCACCGTGTAGGTATAAAGGGGCTTCTGGGTCAGTGCTTGTTTGGTAAAGGTCAATTTGGCAGTGTCTTCTTGAGCGGTCAAACCTTGCGAGGATGACATAAGCATTCCCAAGGTGATCGCTGTGAAGAATAAAAAGGATTTCTTCCTGGACATCTGTCGGCTCCTCAACTGGCGAC
>CAZPTW010000162.1:0-6888 GCA_964589235.1 uncultured Smithella sp.
ATGCGTGACCAGGGTGTCTAGCCGCTTTTCATAAGCCTGGATGAATTTTTTCCTGGCATCCGGTGTCAGAGCCACGGCATGACCGCGCTTGATGAAGTCCTCCCGCGTCAAAACCCGGTTGTTGATAACCCAGAGAACAACGGAATCGCCGATAATCGGCCGAAACTCTTCCATCAAGTCCAAGGCCAGCGAGGGCCGCCCATAACGCAACGTGTGATAAAAACCCAGGTAAGGATCAAATCCGACGGCTTGTAAAGCGATGGTGACATCCTTGACCAGCAAGGCATAAGCGTAGGACAGCAGCGCATTGACCGGGTCGAGAGGTGGACGGCGATTCCTTCCTTGAAAATCGAAAGCCATTGTCTCTCCGCTCTTCAATTTCAGCATGCCGCTGAACAATGAAAAATAAGTCCGCGCCGCCATGCCTTCAAAGCCGAGAAGCGACCCCGCATCAGACGCGCCGCGCGCCGAATCGGCATAGCGTTTCAGCTCGTCGCTCGCTTTTTCAGGCAGTTGGGTGTGATTGCGCATCAAGAGGGTGCGGCAATTGTCTATTTTGCCGGCAATCATTTTACGCGCCAGCGCGAGGCATTTGTCCCGGTCGTTGGCCGCTGAATACTGCGCAAGACGAAGTTCCACATTTTTATGCGGCATCCCGCTTACGGACCCATAATACCATCCGCCCGTTGTGAAGAGCGAAAGCGGGATTCCCCGGATGCACATTTCCTGCAAGGCCTGTGTGGAGACCTGGACATTGCCGAAGATAGCGACATGGGAGGTTTCAAAAATCCGTGATTCCGCCACTTTTTCATTTTTCGAGCGGACTTCAAAAACTTCGCCGCTTTTTCCAATACGCGCGCCCTGCAGTTGCACATACAACGGCAGCGCGTCGTCGCGGGCAGGCAGAATCCGGCGCAGCGTTTCTGTGTCTGGTTGAATCCGGCCTGCCAGCATGTTTGTTTCATCGGGAAGGCAAATGCCGGCCAGAGAACAGCGCAAGCATTTGGGACTGTCTATGAGCGGCGGTGGAATGACGCCATTCTGCGCCATGGCGCGTATTCCCGTGACGGCCTCGCGCGTTTTGGCTGTCAGCTCCGCGTCGAATGTCACGGAAACTTTTGTTTTGGATTCCACGTAATAGATCGCGCCTCCCGCGCATTCATAGCCGTTATCTTTCAAAACCAGCCCTTGGGCGCACAACTGTACCCGGTCCGCCTCCCAGGCGCGGTCCGGCACATCCGGCACGGCGCCTCGTTTGTAATCCACCGGGATCACCTCCGCGCCGTCGCCTTCCACCACATCGATTCGGGCGATTATATTTTCAGCGGGTGAAGACAACATCACCGATCGGGCGTGAATGACGTCATCCGGGCCGATTTCATCCGGAAGCGCGCCTTTTTCCTCATCGACCCGGCGGTGACGAAAGCGTCCTTCCGCCACATCATCATTTTCAGCAAAATCCGCCTGCACCCATTCGATATAAGCTAAACGAGGGCAATAGACGTATTCGTTCACCATACGGGTGGGGACAAGGTCGGGGGTGTCGTTTTCCATCGTTTCCATGAGATTCAATACCGGTATTCGGATTTACAAGCGATCGTTCTAAACAGACCAGAGGTAGCCTTGCAGCCACAGACGGCCTTCAATGTCCTGGCCGATAGCGGGCGGGCTGTCCCCCTGCCAGGAACGTTTTGTAATCAGAAGGTCCAAATCAAAATCATCGTCGCTAAAGCGCAAAACAGTTACGCGCACAAACCAGCCTTCTTGACCGAGAATCTCGCCCTGAACATCCTTGACCGATTTAACAGTACCTCTGAAACTGTAGTCGTCGATATCCCATCCATCGACCTGCATAAACATGGCCATGTCGCGGAGGCTTAACTTGGATGGTATTTCCGGCGTAGGTGCGCCACGCTTTACCGCAAGCGCACGCTGCCATGCGATATCGGCAGGATGCAGTTCTATCTTCAATTCCATGATCTCAGAAGGCTTTGCGCCATAAGCGATACCCATAAGAATAAATTCATAGCTCTTTCCAGCTTCATACCACAGCCTGTGTTTTGCATAGGCAATGTCAAAGAAGAAGATTGTCGTTTTGCCAATCTCAACCTCAATTTGCGCTTCAACGCCGCTTTCCCATACATTGATTTGCCGGATTGTAAGAGAATGCTGGCCGCCGTCGGTTGCGAAGGGATGAATGCTTTCCAGAACATTTTGATCGCCAGCTCTGATGATCATCATCAACCCTCGTCGATGATCAGGCCACACCATCACGTATCCGAAAGGCCAATCCTGCGGCAGTTGCCGGGGCGCATTCTGATTCAGGCCTCCTACCCAGGGTTCGGCTCTCTGTACGATGGCCGGCAGTTTTCTAAGGATAGATTCGGAATCCTCAAAAAATGCATCCCAGTGTGATCCGAGGTAATGCTGCGCATCTGCGCTCTCGTGAACAAATGTAGATTCCGGCCAAGACAATGATCGAACGACAGGTGGGCTTATGGTTTGTTCGTTTGATACAGTTGTTTTCTGGAAGGCGTCTTTCTTAATGAGAGCATCTCCGCCATCACTGAATTCGACGCCAACATAATCTTTACCCACGAAGGTAACCGTGCAATCGCCGTGATCAGGGTGGGTAAGATTTTGGCCAATATGGAAGTTTGTCATGAATTGCTACCTGTTTCGGGCACGAATAACCCAAGGCCAAAGTGGCGTCCCGCGCCGATGGCCAGCGGTCCCGGAATTGGTTCTTTCCATGTTAACCGAACGTGCATAGCCGAATTTCCCTTAAGATAAGCGGGGCGTGCGTAAGCACTTGGGCTATAGCCACTTTTCCTAAAGGGGGCCTTTTGCAGATAGATCGGTTCCGCCAAATCAGCAGTGGAAAACCCTGCCTGTTCCAAAGCTTTTTCCACAAGCTTCAACGCTTTGGAATATTTCATATCGTCATACCCGGGAAGAATGACCGGCGTGACCGTATGAAAGCTTTGGGCTTCACGGACAAAATGGTCAATGACGCTGTCTGGCCTGTCCAGCGGCTGAAGTCTGGCCTTGGGCCTGCCTTGCTTATCAGTCACGACAGTGTTTGTGAGAACATGTCGCGCCCAGTTTACATAGCGTCCGTCGCCGCCATACGGTTCGGCAAGAATAAACCGGCGAACTCTGCCGTCAGCGTATTCGTGGCCGATAGATGGCACGGGCAAATATGAAAACCGCGGTGGTGTTTTGCCGTTTTTATCCTGTAAGGGTACATGTCCGGCAACAAAAACGCCCGAATCACCGGGGAACCCTCTTGTTTGTGCAAATCGGCAGAGGTCCCCCCTAACCCAAGCCGCGACTTCCATCACCTTACGCGGGTCGAAACTTTCAAATGCCTCTGAATCGTCATCCGGCCGTAGAAGTTTAAACGAGGCAATCTCACGTCGAACCGCTCCTACCCTAGCATAGGGTATCTCCATAAACTCCCTCGGCTTTCGGGCAGGGGTGTACACATTTCCACTAAAGCGGTTCAGAAAAGACTCATACGCGCTTCGCAGGTCGAAAAGTGTTCCAGGTTTGGGACACCTCAACAGCTTCCGTGAACCTTCTATGGGCCGCCAGTGGTAGCCGGCATGTGTTGTTATCAGGCTATCAGCGTCGGCAGTTGACAGTATTTTCCCATCACCCACAACCAAATCAATACCCCAGCCCAAGGCGGATATCCGGCGGACTTGAAAAATTATCTTTTCCGCAAGGACCTGATCATCCGGATTTATCTGCCACAGGTAGCAGACCGGCTCATGGCCAAGAATTTGTAAAGGTCGAAAAATTTTTTCGGCAAGACGATTTTGACGTTCAAGCTTTTTGTCGGAATCGTTGTTGGGAACATACGTTTTCCAGACACGGGCATTTCTAACCGGTGGCGCAAGGATGTCCGGTGGAGAAAGACGCTCCAGCCAGAGAAAGCCATCATCCGCTGTATTTCCGTTACCGGAGCTTGCGGCAAGCATAGCTTGGTACAGACGAAAAGGCGATGGCGGCCATTCCGGCCCATAATCACCCTGTCCGTGAAACTGTCCGTCAATAAAACGAATAGTTATACAGAGCGTCTTCATTGTTATTCTTCCTCGCCTTTTTTCTCTTTTTCTTTTTTAAGTGCTTCGTTAGCTTTTTTTGAATCAAAAACGAATGTCTGGGATTCGCCGATACCAAACGCATTTTTTGCATCCTGAGCAAATTTAAGAGCATCGTCATGTGAAATAGTGAAAGATTTCCGAGTGCCATCGCAGTAAACTATTTCCCAAGAAACTGGTTTTTCAGGGTCTGCTGTCAGTTCGCAACCCATGCGTAGCATTGGCTCTTGCGGTGCGGTAATAGCGACCAAGGACAGACCAAAAATGTAGCTGCGAAGTTTAATTGCAGTACTATCATCTCCCGTTTGCAAAGACCGCAAGGGAGAAAGACTCACGACCGTCTCTTTAATGACTTCACTTTTTGAATCCAGCAATACACCGCCAGGCGCACCGGTGGATGGGACATGTCCCATCCCGGCATCTGCAAACTTCTTTCTTTCTTTGTCGCTTAATCTTTCAAAGGCCTCTTCATAGTGTTCTGTCGCGGGCACGTATTGCGCAGCGCGCGTTAATTTTGAGACGTTAAAAGCCTTGATTGTTGAACGAACGATGCGTGGAAGTTTTACAGAGGTTCCACGGGAATCCCAGCAACCGAAAACAATTGATGTCGGAGAAAGTTTTGCCAATGGAATAGCATTGCCATTTTTTATGGCGTTAAATGCTTTGTTGATCTCGTTGGCTTTATCTGAAAAGCGGGCAACTGCGTCGGCAATACGGTGTCCCGCATCGAGAAGGTTCACTGTATCGATAAGCTCGCCTTGCTCTTGTCCTTTTGCAGGTGGTTTTCTGATTTCGACCGTAATCTGAGGAACCAGATCCTTGTACTCGGTTTTTTTAAAAATTGGTTCCATCCGGTTAGCCTGTGAGCCTACGCTGTCGATGGTGCACACGTTTTTAATCTCGCCGTTTTGGTCAAGTGTGTCGATGTTATAGCCAATGCCCGCATACGTCGGTGGAAAAATTACTGTTGGTGTTTCGCCCTCCACAGGTTTGAGATGTTGCCGCATAACGATGGCGGCAATGGTGTCGTCTTGGATAATGTTGTCGAATTTGTCTAGCTGTGTCATTTGTTCCCTCCTTGTTTATTTAAAAGTTTACGTGCAGTGGAAAAACCTTTGTATTTCCCTGATGCTTCTCGTTTATACATTCTAAAAGAGTAACCATTGGCAGGTATCGCAGGAATGTTTCTTGATATTGCACTTGAAGCCAAGGAAACAGGTAGAGGAATCTGCCACGCAAAATATATCCGTTCGAGACGTTCCTCTCCTTGTTGGGGACAGAATCGTTGGCCACCGATGAGTGCGAGCAGTTCCAGAAAGACCCGAGAATGCCTAAACAGTCGGCCTTTCTGAACATCCATGGAAAAACCGGCATCGATTGCGTCTTCCGCCTTTTCAATATCAAAGGATGTTACCGCTCTGTTGGTTGGTTTGCGTATTCCCAATAATTCAGATCCAACAAATTCATTAACTGAAATTTCATGAATAGCCTGATGTAGTGTTCGAACAATTTCCAGAAGACTCTGATTCCCGGTAAAGGTCTTGATCATTTTGCACTGCGGGAATGGCGGACGCCAGTCGAGAATAATATTGAAAGGCGACCCCAGAAGAACCGGGCCTTCTTTGGAATCGGGTTTATTTGTAGATATTTCGCATCTTTTTAAAGACTCTATAATCCCCTCTATAGTGAGTGGGGCACCATCTTTAAAAGCGTTAATCGAAAAGTGTGAACGTGAAACGTCCATGTTCTCAAACCAGCCTAAAGCCCGACTACCCGGTTTTGTCAGACTGTGGGCAAGTTCCAGTAGGCCACAACAGGCAAAAAACTCACCGGGATTATAAAGATCAACCGGTACGGTTATGGTTGCTTCTGGTCGAATATTACTCATCAGTTGCCTCCTCCCATTCATCCTGTTGCATTGAAGCGATACCATCGGCCCGTCGCAGCAGAGCTTCTAGCCAGGCCAGTTGCCAGTAGCCGAAGCGTTCTTGCAAATTGACGTAACGCTTCATGATATCAAGGTTTATGCGGTTTCGTGTTTCCGCATCAACTTCAGGCGGGAAAGCCCGATCTTCAAAATGGGGTCTTGCCCAGCCGTGGTGCGTTGCGATTAGGTGAAGGATCAGATCGCGTTCGTTATGGGTCTTTATCTTTTCCACTTCAAGGGCATTAAGAACACTGCCCAATTCGTGGCGGTAGCCGTCGAGAAGTCGCCAGTCGATTCCACCGGATATGGGTTTTGCCAGACATGCAGAAGATCCATGCCCGGCCGCCGTCTGCCATCTTTCGTGCGCCTTGCCAAGGTCATGATGGAAAGCAGCCAAATACAGCGCTTCTTTTATACCAGCCGGAAGCGATGTTTTATCGAACATGCTATTAATTGTTTTTGCTACCGCAAGATTATGTTCGTCAATGGTCGGAATACGGGCGCTGCCACCACCATTTTCGCCTATTACTTCCTTCATCAGCACCAGCCACCATTCATGCACATTATCTTCCCATTCATTCGCTTGCCTGACTTTGAGTTTAAAGACGGCTTTTTTTCTTAAATTGCTTTCCGCATCTCGAATTGCATCTTTTAACGTGCGCCATGGCTGCCAGCCAGATTGGTTGCCCGAATCTTCAATATCTTCCGGACGTAATGGTGACCATTGGGCAAGCGGAACAAAACGGTATTGTTCGTTCCATTTTTCAAGAACAATTCTCTGAACCGTATCATCTGCAACATCTTGGACTGGCGTTTCTACTTTGATGTCAAAAAAACCGCTGTCGCTTAAGC
>CAZPTW010000163.1:0-6886 GCA_964589235.1 uncultured Smithella sp.
GGGGGCGATCACCCATGGATGAAATGCTCATCCTCGGCAGACAGGTTTTGGCGGCTCAGCCGTTCAGCGTCTACATCGGCGCCCAGCTGACCCAGTTTTCCAAGGGCAAAACCGAATTACAAATTCCGATCCGACCGGAACACAAGCAGCAGCATGGGTTTGTCCACGGTGGGGTGATCAGCTATGCCGCGGATAACGCGCTGACCTATGTCGGGGGAAGCGTCTTGGGGCCGGCGGTGGTCACCTCCGAGTTCAAAATCAACTATGTGCGTCCGGCCCTGGGCGACATCCTCGTTGCTCGCGCGACGGTGATTCATGAAGGGAAAACCCAAGCGGTCTGCCGCTGCGATGTCTTTACAATCCGGGACGGAAAAGAAACCCTCTGCGCCGTCGCCCAAGGGACCATCCGTAAAATCGGGCAAGATCTGTAAGTCTTTTTTCTCGCCCGATACGCGTGCGGAAGGCTTTCCGTCGGCGCGGTCGATGCCCAAAGTCGGATTTGACGTTTTGGGTGCGGGCCGTCCCCCGGCGAAGAAAATTCAGCCTTGTGGAGGCGTCCGTCTCCGGTCGCTTCGCATTGGCCGATGGATGATCCATCCGGCGTTTTTCGGCTTGTCTTTTCGTCTTTCACAGGGAGGCGTCCCCATTTTTGAGTCCGTTCAAAACCCGCAAGGCCTGATCGATGGCGTTGTGGCTGCCGAAAAGAATCAGTTGATCCGCCGCCTCAAAAACGAATTCCGCAGGCGGGTTGGTGACGGTTTGATTGTTCCGGATGATATTGATGATTGTCGCCCCCGATTGCGCCCTTAAATTCACCTGACGGATGGTCTGTCCGACCAGGGGACTTCCAGAGGGAATGAAGTATGTTTCGATGGTCCCCTGGGCCAGAATCTGGCTGATCTGATCGAACGCCTCCTGGGTGTAGCGCACTTCCCGAAACACACCGTAGGCCTTGCTGCGGATGATGTTGCTTTGCGCCAGGACGATGCTGTTGGGGATGTGAAACATCTTCAAGACCCGACTGAAAATCTGGATGGAGGTTTCAAATTCCTCGGGGATCACGTCATCGGCCCCCAGCGCCAGCAGATTTTCGATATCGGAGACGTATTTGGTCCGCACGATGACATGCAAATGCGGGTTGAGCTTTTTGGCGGTGGAAAGACAGATTTTCGTTAAAAATCGGTCGGAGATCGCGATGACCATAACGCGTGCCGTCTCCACACCGGCGCGGTGCAGGATCTCCACGTTCGAGGCGTCTCCCCAGATCGTGTTTTTGTCGCCTTTGCTTTTCGCCTTTTGGATCTTTTGGAAATTGAGATCGATGATCGAATAGTTGATGGCCGTATCCTTAAGCACCCGCACGAGATTCCGGCCGTTTAACCCCATTCCGCAGATAATGACGTGGTTCCGGAGCACCGCCTCGCCGCCGGGTCGCGGATGAATTGCTGCGGTGGAAGCGTTTTTACGTGTCCACAACGTGTAAGTCAATTGCACAAGAACCGGGGTCACCAGAAAAGTCAAAACAGACGCCCCGATGAATGTTTGATAGATGTCCGCCGAGATGATTTGACTTTTGAACCCCTGCGAGGCCAGAACAAACGAGAATTCTCCGATTTGAGAAAGAAGCACGCCCGATAAAAGCGCCACACGCAGGGAATATTTCAGGAGCATGACGAGTGCGAACACAACGGCTGTTTTGATCAAGATAATCGCGAGCGTGGTCAGTAAAATCGGATAGGCGTGGCGAAAAAGGAAATCCAAGTTGAGGATCATTCCAAAGGACACAAAAAAGATCGCCAAAAAAACATCCCGAAACGGACCGATGTCGCTGATGATCTGATGGGTGAAATCGGTATCGGACAAGGAAAGCCCCGCCAGAAAGGCGCCGATGGCCAAAGACAGCCCCAGGGATTCGGTGATCCAGGCAATTCCCATGGTAACGGCCACCGAGGCGATGACCAGCACATCGCGCATATTCATGTTGACCAGCCGTTCCAAAACCTTCGGGACAAGATAGCGGGCGGCGGCGAGAATCAAAACGATGATAGCGACGGACTTGGCCAATTTCCAAATGATCGCCCACGCCCCCGGTCCTTCTCCTCCCGAAAGCAGTGGAATCAGAAGCATCATCGGCACAACCATCATGTCCTGAAACAAAATGACACCGATGGAAATCCGGCCCTGGGGGGAGGCCTCCTCGTCGCGATCCTTGAGAATTTTGAGCACCAGCGCCGAGGAGCTGTGCGCAAGCAGAAAACCAATAAAAACGGATTGGCTGACGCTCATTTGCAGGATCCATCCCATGACGACGCCCGCCAGAAACGTCAAGAGGATCTGCAAACCGCCGCTGAGTAAAATCTCCGACAAATGTTTGAGAAACCGCGAAAGTTGAATTTCGATGCCGATGGTGAAAAGCAGAAAAGCCACGCCGATTTCCGCCAGCAGATGAATCCCCTCGGTCCCCGTGATCAGCTTGAAGCCGAACGGACCGATCAAAACGCCGGTAATCAAAAACCCAATGATGGATGGAAGTTTAATTTTGTTGAAAAAATAGATAACGGGCAGAGAAAAGCCCAAAATGATGATCAATTGATGAAAAAATGTCAGTCCGTCCACCATCTGCCTCGATGTATTGACGCCCAGAATGGAAAGCGGACGGAGGAAAACCGGCCGATTTCCGAGATGAAATTGTTTCTTTGACGATTCTTTACCATCGATGTCGTTTTTTTTCCAAGAAAACATCGCTTTCGACATTTCGCTGAAGAAGGGGCGACCCGATCCTCTTGAAGGGGGCCGATGAGATCCGGAGAGAGTCAAGCGGCTGAAAATCTCAAGGTCTCTTGATGTTTTTCATGACGGAAAAAACAAGTGGATAAGACTGATGACCCAGGAAAAAAGGATCAAAAGCACGTAGAGGAGGGTCAAGATCTCGGGAGCCTTGTAGTCTCTGACGTTTCGATCGACTAAATGATGCAGCTTTCCGTCGTGATAGATCCACGCGAAAAACGCCGCGGAAAAGATGATGACGAGCCCCCACCCGACGACCTGATTCATGAAACATCCTCGAACGGTTATTCTTTCATGTAGGGTTTTACGAGCCGATCCCACTCGTCTTCGGAACGACACGCTTGTCCCGCGACGTCACAGATCGTCGATTTTCCGATATTGTAAAAAAAAGCATGTTGTTTGCGATCGACCGGCGTCAGCAGAATTTTTTTTTCATAAAGTTTGTCCGCTCGTCGTTCATAACCGTTTTCATCCAAGACGATATAGCATTGGCCGCGTTTTTTGTTGAAATGGGTTCGGTAGGAGATCGAGCCTGCGCGGTCTTTATTGTCGAAAACCCGATCGCCGAACACCGCTTTGAAATACGCCTCGCCCTCGTTTTTGCATCGTTCCTGCAACGCGGCGTTTTCCTGGTCGCATCCAGTCATCGCCACAGATGACGCGCAGAGAAAGAGGATGAAGATCAAAATGCGTTTCATATGCTGAAAACCTTCCGTGGGTGCATCGGGGACCTGAAAAGGTGACATCTTCACTGCAAAACATCAAGACGTTTTGGGGATTGTCCAAGCGGCGACACGGTTCCGCCCGTCTCTTTTGGCCGAATAAAGAGCGGTGTCGGCTCTTTGGAAGAGCTCTTGGGGCGAAATGGATTCCGTGTCGTCGGTAACGGCCACGCCGCCGCTGACCGTCACGTGCACCGGTCGGTTTTCATCTCCAAAGTTATGCTCGACACAGAGATCCTTGATCCGGTTGGCAAGCGTCAATGCCTCATCGAGATGGGCGCCGGGGAGAAGCAAAATAAACTCTTCACCGCCATACCGGCTGACCAGAGTCGATCCCTTGCGGACGTTCTCCTTCAGAAGCGTTCCGAATTGGCGCAGGACGTCGTCTCCCGTCAAGTGTCCGAATACATCGTTGATCGCCTTGAAATGGTCGAGGTCCAGAAGAATGACGCTCAGGCATCCGCCGTTTCGCTTCAGCTTGGCCAATTCCTCTTCGACGCGGATGTCGTAAAACCGACGGGTATAAAGATGCGTCAGGCTGTCGGAAATGATCCGGGCAAAAAGATCGGCGTTGTCCAGAGAAACGGCCAGCACGACAGAAAGAATTTTGAGCTCCTGCTGTTCGAGAAAGGTGAACGGATGGGCCTGAGGGATTTCGATGGTGGCCAATCCGACGACGCGGAACGACGCCCCGACAAGCGGCAGGCATAAGCATTGATGATCGCCTGCTGGAGCGTTTTCCGCAGGGAGAGGCACATCGTCCACCACGACCAGCGGCGCGACGGACATCACTTTTTGGGCCAACCGTTTTTCGATCACGGTGCCATCGATTGGGAAAAAAGTCTTCGGCCGGGTCATTCCGGCTGGAGAATAAACCCCTTCGACGCACAATCTTTTCTTTTCAGGGTCGAGACTCATAAGCGCGACCCTTTCCCCTCGGGCAAAATCCGCCAAAGTGTCCAGGGCGATGTCCACGAGAATCTCCTTGTCGGTGAAAGCGGTCAAAAGTCTCGTTCCATAATTGAGAATGAACATCTGCTCATTGGAGGTGGAGCTCAAGGCGTTGTCCTGGACGTCATGGGCCAAGGGATCGGACGGGGAGGGAAACAATTCGGTCATACCAAGCCTTAACAGGTGCTTTTTCTTGAGAGGATTATAGAGAGAAAGGGCTCGGATGTCAAAAGAATTGACATCCAGACGAAATCGGGAAGAGACGCGGGGGCTCGGTTGTGGGGCGTTTTTCGAGCATCGGCCAGAGTTTGGATTTCGGGTTCGATGTCGTTGACATTTTTGAAAACCGATGACAAGAAAAAGGGATGACCAGGGAAAACACCACTTATGAAGCTTTTGGACGACTTTATCTCAATATCACGAACCGGTGCAGCGCCCGATGCGTTTTTTGTATCCGCAACACCTGTGACGGGGTGTTCGGATACAACCTCCGTTTGACCAGAGAGCCGTCGGAGGAAGAGATGATCGAAACATTGGAGCGCCTTCCTCTGTCGCAGTTCCAAGAGGTCGTTTTCACGGGCTTCGGCGAACCCACTTGCCGTCTGGACGCCGTTTTGAGGATTACCGCCTGGCTTCATCAAAAGGGCGCAATCGTAAGGCTGGATACCAATGGACACGCGGCGCTTTTGAATCCCGGTCGCGATGTCGTTGCGGAACTCAAAACCGCCGGTCTCGATGGTGTGTCCGTGAGCCTCAACGCTGAATCGGAGGAAAATTACAATCGTCTGTGCCGCCCGCTTTTTCAAGGGGCCTACAGGGCGCTTCTGGATTTCACGAAAAATGCCGTCCGGTCCGGAATCCAAACCCGCGTGACCGTGGTTAAGCAGGAGGGCGTCGACATGGAAGCATGCAAAGCCCTCGCGACCGCTCTGGGGGCATCCTTTAAGGTCAGAGGATGACAAAAGAAAGCTGTTCAATGGACTGCCACGGATAAGAATCCTTCAAAATCCTTCGCCGAGGTTCCCAATGAACTGGACAGGACCTCAATGCTTGAATTCTGGAGCCGATGACCAGATTCGAACTGGTGACCTACTGATTACGAATCAGTTGCTCTACCGGCTGAGCTACATCGGCGCCCGGTGTGTTGAAAGAGGTATCGTATTTATATGAATGAGATGTCCTTGTCAACATCAATCTGAGCATCGGCTGCGGCCGTCTTAAGGCCTGAAATCGCTGTCCCATTTCGGACATTGACATACGCTTTATTTTCTTTTAGCGTCCATCGATAAGTGGGATGGTTATGGGCTTATCGATGATTCTTTTTCTGTTGACCTTTCTGACTCTCTACGGGGGGATCAATTTTTATTTCTTCTTTCGGGCGCAAAGCCTCTTTCATCTGGCTGGGATTTCCCAAGGGGTGTTTTTCCTTTTCACGACTCTGATGATCTTGGCGCCGATTCTGCTGCGGGTTTTCGAGGCCCTTCACTGGGAACAGATGGCCAGGGGGCTGGCTTATATCGGTTATGTCTGGATGGCCTTTGTTTTTTTGTTTTTCTTTTTGAGTGTTTCTCTTGAACTGATCCGCGCCATCCATAAGCTTTTTGTCCCCTCAGCGGCAACCAGGACGCTCAAGGCGCTCACCTTTGGGGTGTCCGTCTGTGCGGCGGCTGTTTTGGTGGCTTACGGTTACGTGGAGGCCCAGACGGTCCGCGTGAAACATCTCGAGATTGAAACGGATAAAAGCCTTCCGGAGGGAAAGCTTCGGCTGGTTCAGATATCCGATGTGCACGTGGGGATGATCATCGGTGAAAAACGCCTCGGGCCGATTCTGGAAAAGGTCTCCGAGGCGAAACCCGATCTTCTGGTCAGCACGGGGGATCTGCTCGACGGCGAGCTCGACAACATCATGCACCATGCCCGGCTTTTTGCCGATCTTCAACCCAAATACGGCAAAATCGCCATTTTGGGCAACCACGAATATTTCGCGGGTCTTGACCGTTCGCTTGAGTTTACCCGGACCGCGGGCTTCCGTCTGTTGCGTGATGACGTGGTTCAAGTGGCCGGCATCACCATTTTCGGAGCGGATGACGCCACGGGGCTTCGCTTCGGCGGGTCCCGTCGGTCGAAGGGGTTCAAAGAAGCCTTGGCCGAGAAGCGAGACGACTTCGTCTTGTATCTGAAGCACCAGCCTCGCGTCGATCGGGGGGCGCATTTCGATTTGATGCTCTCCGGCCATACGCACGGCGGGCAGCTTTGGCCGTTTCGTTTCATCGTGCGCCTTTTTTTCCCTAGAGATTACGGCTTGCATCGACTCGACGGGACCCAATGGCTATACATCAGCCGTGGGACCGGCACCTGGGGGCCGCCGGTGCGCATTTTCGCCCCGCCGGAAATCACCGTCATCGATTTGGTCGGGAAAAAATTCC
>CAZPTW010000164.1:0-6880 GCA_964589235.1 uncultured Smithella sp.
CGCGGGCGCGTGGATTGAAACGTAAGGACTGCGCCGAGTGTGAGCGGCTCGGCGGTCGCGCCCCGCGCGGGCGCGTGGATTGAAACGTAGCCTATGAGTTTCCAGTGATTAGGCCAATGACGTCGCGCCCCGCGCGGGCGCGTGGATTGAAACATAAAAATGAGGAACAGTATCGGCCGAAAAATACTGTCGCGCCCCGCGCGGGCGCGTGGATTGAAACCCGTGCTACGCATTGGCACGGGGGACGCAGGACTGTCGCGCCCCGCGCGGGCGCGTGGATTGAAACCTGCGAGCGGAACGCTCAAGGCCGTGATCTGGAGCGTCGCGCCCCGCGCGGGCGCGTGGATTGAAACCCTGCGACCGGAACGCTCAAAGCCGTGATCTGGAGTCGCGCCCCGCTCGGGCGCGCGGGTTGAAACGCGCTCTACACGCCGTGCGGAAGTTTCGATTGCATCATTTTTCTTCGATTCAACTTGCGTCCGTCAACAATGAACGTGCCGTCACCGACAGCGTGGAACGTTCGCTTTTCTTTCCGACCGCCGTTCATGCAGGCGGCAAGGCCGTCAAGAACAATGATATTGTGCTTCCTTACGATATCCATCACTTTACATTCAATATTGGCCAGGCATTCCTTGATCAGCGGCGCTTTAACGTTCTTTGCTTTCATGGCGGTGAGCCCGAACTTTTCGAACTTATCCGTATCGGCTCCCGAACAGGTTCCGATTCCTACAACCGTATCAAGAAGATCCACGGCGGGAATAGCAATCACGCATTCCCTCGTTTTTTCCAGTGCGGAAAAGGAGTAATTCCATGGACCGGTTGTCATCGCGAATCTCGGCGTAAAGTCCATCACCATGGTCCAGGAAATGGTCATGATGTTGTTGTTCATCCCATCGTTTGTCGTCACCAGGACAACCGGACCTGGCTCCAGGAGCGTAAAGACTTTACCAAGCGGAATTGTTTTCATCATCACACATCCTCCATGTTCATTTCCTGACGAGCTTGGGGAAGCCCTCAACCAATGTGTCATGGTCAGGGCTGGTTTTACTTTTCGTCATGCCGCGGTTATCGTTACGGCAGGATCGAAAAGAATATGATCTACGCAGAATCAACACCATGAGCTTTTATCTGCCGGGCATTTATGGGAACAGGGACTAAAATTTCCTTAAGTGATCCCACATCGGAATAATCCCCTGTGGCAGTTTGATGACCGGTTCATCCGGCATTTTCTTTCCCATAGTCACCAAAAAGCTTTTTCGGTTTCATTTTCTGAAATTCCCGGGTAATTGAATGGGGTCAGGATATTTATCTCTTCGACAGACTTATCGGTTTTGTTTTTCAGATCCTGCGTGGCGACGGGAGAAAGCGTCAAGGCAGTCGGCGGCCTGCGCAGAGAGGCTAAACAGCAAAATCCGGCTGGCGCAGAGAAGACATTTTTTCATGCCGCAATGAGTGTATCAGAAGAATAATTCCGGCTGTCAACGGGAAAGGGAGGCTCTGCTCCGGAAGGTTTCGGTTCAAACCGCATGCATAAAGCGGCGCGGGATGGAAAAAAGGCGGCTCAATGAATGGACTTCGGCCGCCGGACATTTCCGTGTTCAAAAACCTGCAAGGATCACGGACACGATCCGCAGGTTAAGGAACCGTCACAGTTGCTGATTTCACCCGAACAGGCGTTGTAATCGAAATTCGCGTTATACAGATTGCCTTTTTTCTTCATATTGCAGTTGGCTCTCAGATGGCCGCTTGTGCAGCTCACGTTCCAGCGGTCTTCCAGAAAGACCCTCTGGAGTTGCATTTGAGCCATCCGTCATCGTTGCGGATATCCCCCTGACATAACCTGAAACATTTCAGGCTTGAATCACGCGTCCCCTTTCCTTTCTTCTCGCAGTTCTTGCAGCGCAGATCGCCGCCGTTTTCGACGAAGCAATTCCTGCAACTTTTTGTATAACTGCCGGACGGCAGGTCTTCCTGGGCAAAAACCTCCGGGGCCGCCAAAGCCCAAAAAAGCAGGCCGGCAAAAAAAACGGCGGCCATCAATAATGGCAACCTCAATAGACTGGTCTTTTTCATAAGATCCTCATTGATAAGAAGATCCTTTTTTGTGGTGAAGTATAAGAAACGCACACTTTGATGTCAAGAACATCTTGATCCAAAGACGCAGGGGGCTGCGATGACAGACCCGTTGGAAGTATTTGGCAACATCTGTTCTGACTAAGAAATCTCCTCACCTTTTTGTCTCTTCAGACGCCAGGAAGGCCAATTTAACCGGTATTCAGACAAGTCTCTCCGACATGCCTCATTTTTCAAACGCGTTATGAGTGCCTGTGCGCTTGCGTCACCTCCAGGAATCAGGGTAGATGTAATCATCTCATGTATTTTCGGGATCGCCGGAATCCTAGGGGCACCCATTTCCTCCTTTTCGTGTACTAAAAAGTCGGAAGAGTCAAAAAAACCCGAAGTGAAATCTTCGGGTTTTTTGCCTGACCAATGAATCTTGATTATTTCAGTCTGCGCACGATGCCTGAGGTCAGTAAGCCGAGTCCCAAAAGCAGCAAGCTGGCAGGTTCCGGAACGGCGTTGACGGCTTCAACGGTGACGTTGTCGATCACCGGAGCCCAAAAACCGCCGTATATATTGGTAAACGTCAAGGTCGTGGTCGCGCTCGTAGCCGTGAAGTTCAACGTTTCGACAATCCAGGGGAAACCATACTGTGACGATGCCTGCGCGTAGTAATCCTGGGTTAAACCGGCCACGGATACCGTAACTCCCGTATCGAAATAAGGGGCCCCCAAGAGAAAAGTCAGTTGATATTGCGCGCCTGCCGTGGTGGCAAACGACTGGAAAATGGAATAGACGCCGCTTTGCCCGTCTCTCGATAAATCCACGGCATACTGGCTGCCATCAACCCCGTTACGGCCGAAATGAGCAGAGGGGCCTTCGATAATGTGCCAGTCAAGACCGTTTCCGCCGACTGTCCATCCGGTAACGTTGGTTGCGCCCGCTGCCAGTCGCGTGTAACCTCCGCCGTTATTCGTGTAATTGCCGTCTTCAAAAGACCCGTTTGTAATCAAGTTCGCGCTGGCGGTAAACGCCATAAGCATACTCAGGAAGAGTAAGCTTAAAACGAGAAAAAGACCTTTTCTAACCATTTCGAAACCCTCCATTTTATAAAGTGTTGTTTTTTTGAACGTTCTGCTTTAAGCAAAATTAGTGCCTTTTATATATATGTTTGTTTTTATGGCATTTTAGTCGTCATCTGTGTCTATCACATTTCATTTTGTAAAGATGATCGACAGATCAAGAGGGCACTTCGCCGGCTCGTAATAATATTTTATAATAATTTCTTATATCTTAATGGGATTGGGGCTTTCAGTACCGTAAGATTGTTCGACAGGGGGCTTCGCTTGCTCAGAATGGGGAAAGGAATATGTGAGGTCATAGGGATTGTCCTGACGACTGTTGGCGGCGGAAAAAATTCGGCCAAAGGCAAGTGAAAATCCGCCGGATAAATGGGGAAAACAGTGGACCTTTCTGTAATGTTCCTGATGATAAGGAAAGTCGGCTATGGTTTCTCAGTCTTTTCCGTCTGCCTGGTCATCGCCGATATGGAGAACTTGTTGAATGGCAGAAAGACCAGGCCAAGAACGATCACCGGGGCGATCGCCACGAGATGGTAGACGAGGGCAAAAGAGAATCCCTCTGGTTTCGGCAGGCCGAAAAGACTCAATCCCAGGATGCATGCGAAATGCCAGTTGCCGATGAAACCCGGCGCGGTGGGGATGGCTATGCCTGCGATGAGAATCACCATCACGACAAACGCGGCCCAGATCGGCAATGTGAAACCAAAGGCGATGATCAGGCTGTAAATGGCGGCGACATCCACCAGCCAAACAACCGCCGACAAAAACAAGACATAAAGAAGCGTCTTGACGTTTTTGATGACGAGAAAACCGTCGATGAAATGATGGATGGCGGTACTGACCTTATCGGCAAGCTTCCCCGGCAAAAGCCGCAAAATCCGGTCAAGTGTTTTGACAGCCGCATCTCTACGCCAAATCAATCCGACAACGCAAGCGATCAGAAGTATGGTGATGATGAAAAAGATGATGCCGGATTTGATCATCCAGTCGGGAAGATCCTGGACCAATAAGACGATAACCGTAATGGCCAGCACAGCCAGACTGTCTAGAACTCGTTCGATGATGATTGTGCCGAGTGCCGACGAGATCTTGATGGAACTTTTTTGAGCGATCAGGTAAGGTCTGGCCAGTTCGCCGATGCGGGCTGGAATGGCGATGATCGCGAGAAATCCGACGGAGGTGACCGAGAACAGTGTCAGCTGATCGATTTTTTGAAGGGGATTCAAAATGACCCCCCACCGGTAAGATCGAAGCCATTGCATCAGGACAATGAAAAAAAGGGACAACGCGGCATAGCCGAAATGAACCCTTTGAAGGTGCTCCAGAGTGTCTTTGAGATCGATGTCGCGGACGGAGATATAAATCAAGACGAGGCCCAAGACAATTCCGACAAGAAATTTTTTATTCATGAAGAACGTCCATCCATGGGGGAGGAGAAGTAGAGCACCATCAAAGCTTGCCTATGTTGGCCGCAATTTTGTCGTGCAGCAACTGAGACGACATTTTGTTCCCGAGCCAACCGACGCGTATGGCCACGTTTGTCTGGTTTTTCGCGCGGTAGGTGACATTGATTTTAACTTTTTCGTCGTTGATGACGGCGTTGATGGAGCCTCGGGCGATCTCTCGTGTCGGCTGCACTTCTGTGCCGCGCAATTCAGCGACCGTCCTTTCGCAGGCCGCCCAAACGTGATCGAAGGAGGCTGCGTAATCCGTCCGGAGTTCGCCGTTGACGTAAAGATAGGTTCCTGTTCCAGCGCCGACGGCCGCCCCCCCCACAACCAGCGCCGTTGCGCAACCGGAAAGCAAAAAAACGAAGATGACGGCAGTCAGACGGCAGAGGTCATTTCTCATGGTCACTCCTCCAGATGAGAGTATTGTTGTGCTTAAACCATATTGTTCAACGGTTTGCAATGAGATTGTCGGATGGTGGAGCCGCCAAGATCACCCGGCTTTTTCGAACTCCCTCAGAAGTTCTTCCTGTTTTCGCGTAAGCGACGTCGGGATTTGCACATGGACTTCGATAATCTGATCGCCTCGGCCATATCCGCGGACGTGGGGGAACCCCTTACCTTTGAGACGGAAGAGCTGGCCGTTTTGGGTTCCCCGGGGGATTTTGATTTTTTCCGGCTCTTTAAGCGTCGGAACCTCAATGGTCGCGCCGAGGGCGGCCTGCACAAAAGAGATCGGGACACGACAGATGATGTCGTCTTGTTCCCGGACAAAGAATTCATGCTCCTCGACCTGTAAAAATACATAAAGATCGCCGCTGGGGCCGCCCATTTCCCCCGCTTCCCCTTCGCCGCGCAAACGCAGTCGCGAACCTGTTTCGACACCGGCGGGAATTTTCAGCTCCACTTTTTTCAGCTTCCTCTCTTTTCCCGTTCCCCGGCAGGTGCCGCAGGGTTTGGTAATGAATTTCCCCTGCCCATGGCAGTGCGGACATGTCGAACTGATCGTGAAAAAGCCGCTGGATTGAACCACTTGCCCTCTTCCATGGCAGGTCGGACACGTGGAAGGGGCCGTGCCCGGCGCCGCGCCCGTGCCATCGCAGGCTGAACAGGTGTGCAGCTTTTCCAGGTCGATCATTTTGGTGACACCGAAAGCGGCTTCAAGGAATGAAATTTTTAGATCATAGCGCAAATCGGCGCCGGCTCGCGCCTGAGACCGGCTGCGTCCTCGCCCTCGTCCCTGGCCGAAGCCGAATACATCTTCAAAAATATCGCCGAAGCTCGAAAAAATGTCGTCAAAACCGCTGAAGCCCTGAAATCCGGTGTTGCTCAAGCCCGCATGACCGTAATGGTCATAGATTTCGCGCTTTTGCCTGTCGCTTAAAACTTCATAAGCCTCGGCGGCTTCCTTGAATCTTTCCTCGGCCTGCTTATTCCCCGGATTTTTATCGGGGTGACACTGCATGGCGATCTTGCGGTAACTCTTTTTAATTTCTTCTTCCGTGGCCGTTTTGGCGACACCCAGAATCTCGTAGTAATCCCTTTTGGTCATGCGTGATTTTCTTGAGCCTCCGCTTTCATCTTATTGGCGAGCACGCTCAGCAGCTCCACGTTGCCGGCCTTTTCCAAAGCGTGTCGGGCAAAGGAATACTTTTTTTGATCCATGGCTCGTCGAGCGATGTTTTCCCACTCGCTTTTGGAAATCTCGGCTTTGAGCGCCTTGGTTGCCCCCTGGAAAAGAAAGACGTCGCCTTTCTCCATGGCAAGATTTTTAATTTTATCTATTCCAGCCTGATGGCCGGCTTTGATGTAAAATTCCAGCGCGTCGGCATAGGCTTCCTGTTCGAGATAGGAATTCCCGTATTGCACCAAAGCGTCTGGAGAGGTTTTATCGATATAGAGTATTTTTTGTTTCAATCGGTAATCCGGCAGCTTCCTTTTGCTCAAGACGGACCTCCTGAAAAAATAACGCCGTGCAGATAAACACGGCGTAATGTAACAATGGTTTTTGATCTGTCAATGATAAAAAAATTATTTGACCAGGCGTGTAAAGGCCTCTTCGTATTTTGCCCGGGTTTTTTCAATGATGTCCGGCGGCAACTCGGGCGCAGGCGGTTTTTGATTCCAATGAAGAGACAATAAATAGTCGCGTAGAAATTGCTTGTCATAGCTTTTTTGCGGCCGGCCTTCCTCATACTCGTCGGCCGGCCAAAAGCGTGAGGAATCCGGTGTCAAAAGCTCGTCGATCAAAATCAGTTTATGATCAATCAGACCGAACTCCATTTTCGT
>CAZPTW010000165.1:0-6877 GCA_964589235.1 uncultured Smithella sp.
CCTCCGATGCCTTTGTGGGGTTTGACCCCGTTGTAGTAGTTGATGAACCGCCTTAATTCGTTCTTCCGATGCGCCGAGGAAGAAAAATGGGTTTTATGATGCCAAAGCTCCATGATCGTTTTGATCACCCGTTCCGCCTTGCCATTGGTCTTGGGATTCCGGACCTTCGTAAACCGATGTTCTATCCTGTTATCGTGGCATAGGGTCATAAATTGTCCTGAACTATACTTGAGTTGACAGTGGCCAGTTGTCCCAGATTGACCACGGCTTTTTTTTGAGCACTTCGGACTGGTTCCATGATGGCGGCAATCGATATCCAGGTGCGAAGTCTGCGTCAATCGCTTGTTGTTCAGACCTTTCAATCCACTCTACCCATGACGGCGTTACTGAAGACGAAATGTCCAAGGATGTATCCCTACAAACATTGCTGCTTTTTCCAGGCTTGATGTTCATCCCCGCGAGCTCTCTTGCCTCTCCACAAATCACATCTAAAGGGTTTCCTGAAGCGTCTCTGTCCGTCTTCACCGAGGCGACTGATTAACCAAAAAGTTCATGCTCACGAGACCGGACACATCATTCGCTCCCTTCGTTCATCCATATTATCATTGACTATTTGATGATCTCGTTTTATAATTCATTCCACATTTTCATAAAAGGAACGTAGGGCGCATTTTTCGTTTAGCCATGAAATATCGGTTGATCATTACAGCTCCACTGGCACTAATCGGCATTGGGTTGATGGCTTATTATGCGTCTTGCGATACCGCTTGTTCCTATCTGAAGGGAAATCTTTTAGGTGTCGATTTAAAATATATAGGCATTGTATACATGGTGGCGATCATACTTCTGGCCTTGCTCAGACAGGCTGATCTCCTGCGGCTGCTTATTTCAGCAGGAATTGGCGTAGAGATCTTTCTTGTTTCCTTTCAGGTCCGTGAAAACGTTTTTTGCCCGTTTTGCCTATCTTTCGGTGCGCTCGTTGTGATCATGTATCTCATCAACTATGAAAGGTTAACGTTCATGAAGAAATGGTATTTAAAATTCATTTATGCTTTCGGTGATGCAAAGATTCCATTCCTCGATAACTATCGATTTCCGCTTTCAGGCATGATGCTGATCGGTTACACGTTCGTCTGCCTCACGTTCACTGGTGCAGCGACGCCAGCATATGCAGCATCTGAACCTCCTGTACCTTCCTTCGGGAAAGGCGCATGGGAATTAATTATCTTTACAGACTATTTTTGCCCCCCCTGCCAGCTTGTTGAAAAGGATCTCGAACCTGAAATAGAACGGCTTTTGTCCAGAGGGGACATTAAAATCATTTTTGTGGACTATCCAGGACATCAGCATACATCCCTTTATGCAAAGTATTTCCTGTCATCTATTGCGGCGGATAAGGGGAATAAACATATCATCAAAACGAGAAATGTCCTTTTCTCATTGGCAGTCAAAAATATGGATAATGAAGCGGCTATCTCGTCGTCACTGAAATCGGAAGGCATTGCTTTAAAAACAATCGATCCCAAACCTGTATTTAATGAATGGATGTCGATGATTAAACGATACGAAATCAATCAAACGCCGACTTGTCTGTTGCGTTTTTCCAGTACCTATACAAAAAAATATATCGGCACAGACCAAATTCGTTCGGGACTTATACCAGAACTAAGAAAGAGGTTCCCCAATTGACGGGTGAATGATGTGGCTTTGATCCAACAGCATGTCCGACAAGAGATCTATTGAAATTTGTGGGGGGCGGTCAAAAAAGACTCCTCGTGAGGAAGGTTCAGAGTTCAAACCGATACCACGTAAAAAGAAATAAAAAACTCCTCCGAAATATTTTTCGTAACAATAATTCGGAATTCTTTGCTTAAGATATTGATTGAGCGCCATGGTGTAAATCATATACTGCAAATCGTAAAAAGACTTATATATTTCTCGTTCCATTTTGTCTTGATCGTAATCTTCCGGTCTCATTCCAAGTTTGTTTGATTTCCAATCCGCCAGATAATACCGGCCCTTGTGTTCAAAGACCAAGTCAATAAATCCTTTAAAAAATCCTTCGATCACCGACGGGCTTATTCTTCGTTTTTCTTCATATGCTTTTCCATGGTCGAATCGATCACTTCGGTTATCCAGGATCGAAATGACTTTTCGTATATCTATTTTCTTAAGTGGAAAATAAAACGCCATTTCTTTGAGACAGGCGTCTGGTGAAATTTGGGCCAGACGAAAGCTTTGCCGTCCTGGTAAGAACAAATCCGTATGGACCAATGCTCCGAGCATTTCTTGGATCGGATCTTTCCATATTTCAGAATAGTTATATTTATTGAGTACTTCAAGGATAGTGTTACAGGTGTCCGGGGTGTCCACACCGGAGAAATGCACTTTTTCAAGAATTTCATGCAACAGTAATCCTGATGTCGCCCCAGCTGGAAAAGTGAGAATACTCTTTCCCAGTTCACCATTTTCTTCACCTTTATCGAAAAGGTCCTTGGTGTCATCTTCGTCCCACTCTGATTCACTATGGCCGGATTTTGTAAGATAGGTATAACTGGCAATTTTCCATGAATTTTTGATGTTACCTTTGAACTCACGACAGGATATGCTGATTTTTGGTTTTTCTGAGGCAAAATGAGGTGTTTCTCTAAATTCCCCTAAAATTTTTATTTTGAAATCCAATGGAGCCCTTGAAACGAGATCTTCTATATCTCTAATCAATTCCAAGTTTTCGGGAATCTTCTCTTCATTTTCAAAAAATTTTCTGTGGAACAGATAATTTACAGTTCGCGTGCGTGAATCGCCAATATTTCCGGTCACAAAATAACAGCGGTTTTTTGCTCTTGTCAGAGAAACATAAAGAAGCCTGCAGTCCTCAGCCAATAACTCCTTTTCCGCTTTTGAGATGTTTTCAGTCAGGCCTTCCGATCCAAGATCCACCTGTTGTTCCCAGAAATTCTGATCATCATGGTAAAATACCGGTGCTTGATCATCGAGCTTTTGCCAACCTTCCCACGCAAAGGGACAAAAGACGATTGGATATTCTAGGCCCTTGCTTCTATGAATTGTAACGACTCTCACGCAATGGCGGTCTGTTTCCAGTTTCTGTTGTTGCTCTTCCAATTGGTTGTCCGGCTGAACCATCATGCTTTCGAGCCTCTGTAGAAGTTCCAATGGTTGAAGATGATGATTTTTTTGAATACTGAAAAGAAGGTGCGCGAGATGCATGTAATTCGTCAGCAGCTTTTCAGCCTCACGGTGTGATGATATCCTGGCGCGGACATCTTCCTGCTCCAAAAGACCGCAAAACATGGTCAGAAACCCCTTTTTTTCCCACACATCTTTCAAATGTTCGAAACACGTTTTTACGTATTGAAAATGTTTATCATTTTGTTTCAATAAAACGATGTCTTCTCCAGAATATGCAAAAAGAGGGGTATTCAAAGCGGACAATAAATAACCTTCATTTTCGGAAGAGATAATCCCCAACATGAACCGTCGAATGTCTTCTGCTTGGTCCGATAAGTAGATGCTTTCTGTTGAATAAACAACTGAAGGGATCCCCGCATCGGTCAGGGCATTTTTGAAAGCATGAGCCTCTGAATTTTTTCTCACCAAAATGGCGATGTCATCGGCTGAAATGGGTTGATCTCCAATGAAAGCTTTTTTTTCAAAGCCGGCTTTAAGTAATTCAGATATTTCTTGGATAACCAAAGGTATAATCCGTTCACGCGCCACCATGACACCCATAGGTTTCCCATCTTCTTGGGCAGGGATAAACCACCAATGCATCCCAGCGTCATTTTTTCCTTCGATCATTATCGCGTCTGTCTTTTGACCGGTCGGTTTTTCGACCGGTGTATACACGATATCGTCATAGACAAATGGCTTTGTCGGCGTGCCAAATAAAACATTAATCGCGTTGATCAAGCTTTGCTCTGAACGCCAATTGTATTTCATCGTATATCGTCGATGAATATTCTTTTGAGCTCGCAAATACGCAAAAATATCTGCGCCGCGGAAACCATAAATCGATTGTTTTGGATCCCCGATGAAAAAAATCGTATGATCTTCATCTTGATGTTCTTTCAAAAATACTGACCGCAGGATGGCATATTGAACCGGATCCGTATCCTGGAATTCATCTACTAAAACAACAGAATACTGATCACGCAGTAACTCGGCAAACCTTTCACCCCCGGGATTCGAGACAGCTTCATAAACACGATGGAGGAGATCATCGAAATACAAAATGTTTTTTTGTTTTTTCAACTTGGGAAAATCAACTTTTGCGCTTTCTAAGAATTTCTTTTTCAACTCCATAAAGTAGTGGTTTAGCATCGAAGTGATGCGATCCGACTGATCACATAACAAACGACAAAGATCAAAGATCTCATGCGAAGGGGTTTCATGATTCTTTTTGGTTTTTCGCTTGAGTTCTTCTGCGCTTAACTTCCGGATGCAAGAAGGTATAGGGAAAGACATTTCGTCGACATGAAAGAATTGCTCAATTTCCGTAAGGATACCTTCCGCTTTTTTACCATAGATTACCCCGCTTAAAGCTTCATTACGAAGAAGGGCGGCGATTGTATCCTTCTCTACCTTCCATCGCTTTTTAAAAACTCTTAATTGTTCGTGAAAGTTTTCCAATTCTCGACCAAGGGCTGTTCTGGAGAACGGGATGTTTTCTGGAATAATTTTAATGTCTGAGCGATTCATCGCAACCTGCAATAGATCCATAAAAGTCTCAATGGTAATGCCCATTTTTACAGCGTAATGGGCCATCATGGGATCCGTCTCGTAGAAATGTCTTCTCCAAAAATCCTCAACAAACTCTTTTTCCAGGCTTGTCTGATCAGCAATGATATCCATGTCGAAAAGGATTCCTCCAGCGAAGGCGTTGTCGGAGAGAACCCGTTGGCAAAACCCATGAATCGTATAAATGGCTGTTTCATCGTAATTGGCCAACGCCTCATTGCATCGTTGGACCATGGTTTTTCGGCTTTGAGGATCTGAGTGTTCTGCTAACAATTGGTGAAAAAATTCTTGGGGTGTCTCTCCGGATAAAAAGGCCAAACGGGCGTCGATGATCATTTGTCTGATCCGGCTTTTAAGTTCAGCCGTCGCCGCATTCGTAAAGGTTATGACCAGGATCCGGCGTGCGTCAATTTTCTTTTCCAGAATGCATCTAAGAAACAAACCAGCCAAAGCATAGGTTTTTCCGGTTCCGGCACTGGCCTCGATTAAATTGACGCCTTCCAGAGGGCATTTGAGAAGGTCGAAGTTTTTCATCTGTCAGTTTTCTAATTTCACTGCGTGGGAAAAAAGGTTTTTCAAAATATCTTCTGCCGTTTTTTGAAATTCATCATCGATCGGATAGATATTATCAAAACAGATTTTATAGGTAAGATTTTTCGAATCAGGCGGAATGAAATCATTTCCGTGCCCCTTCCAGGCTCTCTGGGCTTCTTTTAAGGCGACGTCTCGCGATTTATTTTTTTGCCACAATGCCAAAGCATAGGCCCATGATGAACGTTGAAAGAACTTCAGCGGTTTTGTAAGGCCTAAAGAATAATATTGAATGAGTGTCTGCAAGATCTCGTCCGCGTAAGCTACCGTATCAAAAAACCATTTGCCGTCCTTGCCGATCAATATGCTTTTCTTAGGATGCGCCTCTCCCTGTGCAATGTTGAGGATAAGGTGGTTGATCCATATGCTTAAAAAATCTTTCATTCTCAATCGTCCAGGGGAATAACTAATTCTGTAATCTCTGCGAAGTCTATCAACCGTTCCATATATCTGATATTCTCCTGACGACAATTCCGCCTCAAAATTCTTCAACTCCGGGCTCTTGAAATATTCCGAGATATCCTTGGCCAATACTTCTGCCCGGACGGATATTTCTTTAAAAAAATACTCTCCAGCCTTTCCGAAGGGTAATATTCCCTGGGCATGAAATTTTTTGAATACCTTTTGAATGTCTATGCCTTTGAGATAACTTTCGATGATATCCTTTTCAATCCGATAGGCATTCAATCCATCAATGTGAAAAGGTTCACTTTCGCCATCTTCGGTCTTCAGAGGGATTGGAAGTCTTAAACCAAGTGACTGCTCAAGAAAATAGCGAATGGGATCGATATAAAACTGGATAAGACGATCAAGACTGATTATTTTATCCGATATTTGTAATTCGGCGCAATGTCTACCTAGAAAAACCTTTTCCGACCTCGTTGACTCGAGCATCGCGACTGCCGACAGGTAATTGGGTCTTGAGTAGCTAAACAGTTTGTTCGAAGACGTAAAATATTCTGTTGAGAAGGCATGCAATGGGTGCTTTCTCAATAATTCCATCGATGGCAGCCGAGAATTTCCAAATTCGTAATTTCGATCAAGATAATCCATTAAATCACTTACGACAACGGACGGCAGTAAGGTTTTGTTATCAATCTGACTTAGCCCCACATAAGTGACGATCAGAGACTTGCGTGCCGATAATATGGATTCCAAAAAAAGATATTGATCATCGCGGCGCAAGGATTTGTCTCCCACTCTTCTTTCTTTATCCATCAGGTTAAATCCCGTTTTCTCCTCACGTCGCGGATAAGCATCAGAATTCATCCCCATAATACAGATGACATCGAAGGGAATGCTTCGCATCGGAAGCATGGCGCAGAAAGACACACCGCCTGATAAAAATTTGGTTCCTCCTCCTGAAAGATTTAGGGTCGCTCGAAGATAATGTCGAATCACCCTTAATTCTAAAGGAGTATCGCAATGGGTATGTCTCTGATCTTGGGAAAGTCTGCTTAAAACATTATTGACCAGGTTATGCTCATGGCGATATTGGCCCGATGAAGAAAAAAAATCTTCGGTTATT
>CAZPTW010000166.1:0-6866 GCA_964589235.1 uncultured Smithella sp.
AATGAAATACTTTATTATTTCGTTCATTTATTGCGACCTGTCCCCCCCCCGATTGCCTTGGTTTCTCGGCGTCGGTACATCTTACAGTCTCCTTATCTTTCCATTTCAAGGATTGATCTTAAAAAAGCCCGGGTTTTCAATTTGAACCAACACCTCATCTTGACCATTCACGGATTGAGGGGCGCTTTGGAGGGGAAGACTTCAAAGCGTGGATGGAAGAAAAGAAAGGAAACGTCACCTCCTGAATGGCTGGACGTCAAATGAATCCCCTTCTTCATTTCCTCTTGCCGTCTCCCCTTGGTTTCTTCAATCGGTAGTCAAAGCATTCCACCCTTGCCAAGCGCGGGCAACATTCGCGATCTAATATGGGTGATTTCCAGCAATTGAATCTATGGAAAACCGATTATGATAACAGGTCTTTGATGACCTGTTCCACATCCGCCAGACGAAAGGGTTTAATCAGACTTGCGGAAAATCCAAATTCCTGGGGTGTAGCCATCACTGGGTCGTTGGAATATCCACTTGCTGCAATGACTTTCAAGTCGGCGTCGATGTCCAGCAACTCCCTCACCGTTTCCTTCCCGCCCCGCCCCCCTGGAATGGTCAGATCCAAGATAGCGGCGCTGAAATGATGGTTGTTCAATGATGCCTCTCTCACCAAAGCAATGGCTTCATCTCCGTTTCGGGCAAGCACTGGCTTGTATCCTTTTGCTTTAAGCATGGCGGATACAACCTCCAAAATGACGTTTTCATCATCCATGACCAAAATACTGCCATTGCTTTTGCGACCGATTCTCTTTCCGGAATCCAAAGAAAAAACCCTTGGCGCGGCTTCAGCCTCGGGGAGGTAAATTCTGAAAATACTGCCTTTTCCGGGCGTTGACTCCGCTGTAATCAGCCCATTGTGTTTTTTGATAATGGAATAACTCGTCGCCAGTCCCAATCCGCTGCCCTGTTTTTTTGTCGTGAAGAACGGATCGAAGATATATGGCATGTGAGCTTCACTGATCCCCTTGCCATGATCGCATATAGCGATCATAAAATAATTTTCAAATGGAAGCCCCGCCGGGATCTCATCCCGCGAAAGGCGCTTGATCGAAACGTCCAGGCGGCCGCCCTCCGGCATCGCGTCTCGCGCATTGATGGTGATGTTGTCGAGAGCCTGACTGATTTGCGTCCGATCGCAATGGCAAAACCATTGGCCTTCCGCAATGTCAAACACCGGCGTCACATTGGAATCGGCCAGAACATAGGTCACGGATTCTCGAACCAGCCGGTCAAGAGGCTCCGTTCGGCGGATGGGCGCGCCACCTCTGGAAAAAGTCAAAAGCTGCTGCGTGATCGACTTGGCGCGCTCGTAAGTCCCCAACGCCTTCACGACACAAGACATGATTTGCTTGATATCCCCACGCTCGGCGTCCCGCTTGATCATTTCGAGATAGCCGTAAATCCCGCCGAGCAGATTATTGAAGTCATGCGCAATGCCGCCCGCAAGAATCCCGATGGCTTCCAGTTTTTCAGCGTTGCGCACGGCGTCTTCCATTCTTTTCTTCCCGGTCATGTCGCGGAACACCATGACCACTCCGAGAATGTTATTATTCAGATCTCGGATAGGGGCAGCGCTGTCCGCAATGACTCTTTCTGTCTTATCCCTGGCGATCAACACGGTGTGGTTGGCCAATGTGACTGTATCACCCAAAGCTAGAACTTTTTCTACCGGGTTTTCACAACTTTTGCGAGTCCTCTCGTCGACGATGCAAAAAACTTCTGACATCGGCAATCCCGCCGCCTCGCCTTGAGACCAACCGGTCAGAGCTTCGGCGACTTTATTCATCATCACGACACGGCCTTCAATATCGGTTGTGATCACCCCATCGCCAATACTTCTCAAAGTCACCAAAAGACGTTCTTTTTCCTCCGACAGCGCCGCTTCCATCAGCCTTCGTTCCGTGGCGTCAATCATGAACCCTTCAACGCCGATCACCTTCCCTTCCCGTTTGATCGCTTTGGCGGAGCAGGTGTGATAACCAATACGGCCGTCCTTCATTCTCCGGCTGAACAAACCCGACAAATTCACTTTTTCTTCATGAATCATCCCTTGAAAAATCTTTTCGGCTCTCTCCCTTTCCGATTCCTGCTGCAGCGACAACAGATTCAAACCGATAATCTCCTCGCGTTTTTCGAACCCGTACAGTTTCGCCAAGGCCGGATTGGCATCTAAGATCAGCCCGGACACGTCCGTCATGAAATACCCGGCCTCCGTGTTTTCTACGATCGAGCGGAATCTCTCCTCACTGGTCCGGAGCGCTTCCTCGGCGATTTTACGACCGCTGATGTCACGGACAAAGACCAAAGCGCCGTTGTCTCCTCCGACGTGAAAAGGCACGGCCGCAATTTCCACCTCAACCCATGTGTTATCCATTTTTAGAATTTTCTCATCCCGAGCGGGCATTTTTTTTTGCTCCACCGTCAAAAGCCTTATTTGTTCTTTGATCTTTTCATGGGCCTCCGGGGAAAAGAGATCGAAGATCGAACGGCCTAACACGTCTTGGCTGGAATCTGCGCGGATGATGGCACAAAAGGCCTCATTGACGTACGTGAACGAATCGTGTGCCAAAATAAAAATGCCGTCCGGCGCGTTATTCGCCAGCAGACGGAAATGTCGCTCGCTTTCCTGCAAAGCGGCGGCCGACCTTCTCCGCTGGGTGATATGGACCGCCAAAAGCACAATCACCAGACACAGCACAAAAATGATTTGTGAGGCAATGATGATGATTTTTTTATGCGCCGCAAAAAATGATATTTCCTGGTTGATCACGGTGCTCCCAGGGGGCAATTTCGACGTCTGAATGGCGAAACGTTTCAAAACGCGCTCATCGAACATGTATCGGGCGTCGCTTTGCGTTCTCACGGGAATCAAGGATGCCTTTTCTCCCCCCAGAATTCTTACCGCCATCGAAGCGGCTTCTGAGCCATGCTTTCGCCCGCACAGCAGCTTGCCCCCGGCGATTCCCAATCCCAAACGCTCCACATGAACACCATACACGGCCACAGGGGAAGTCTCGGCAATCATTCGGGTCGTATCTCCCAGATCATAAACCCGTCCGGCCCGGTCGGTTACAAAACTCTCCAATAAAACAAGCGTCCCGTCCGAAAGCGCTCCGACGCGCTCCAGAAGTTCCGGAAACGAAAGATTTTCATTGTGGGTGATTTTTACGCGCCCTTCATATCTGGCTCGCAGAGCGTCTATTTCATTTCTAAACGAACGACCGGTTTGCGTATAGTCATTGATAACCAAAATCTCTTTCGTGTGGGGATGAAGCATCAACATGGCATCCATCGTGCCCGCCGGATCAATATTTTGGGCAATCCCCGTGATCTCCTTATGCCCTCGAAGCATGGCGGGGTTGTAATCGTTGATTCCACAAAACACGATAGGAACCCTCGGAAACAATTCCCCTCGGTTTCCAAGGAGGAAATCCAACGCCGCATTGTCCATCACCAAAATCACATCGATTTCTTTGGATTTGTACTTCAATATCAAGAAATCTTTGAAACGCTTGAAATAGTCGTCACCGGAATGATGTTTACTGTCTAGATATTCCACATAGATATCGACGCCTCCTCGAAGTGATCGCAGTGTCTCAATCGCCCCGATCTGCTCATTGTCAGACCAGCTGTAACCTGGATGGTATGAATTGAAAATTAAAACACGCCCGCCGTTTTTTCTTTCGGCATGACCAAACAGCGGAAAAAATACACATAAAAAGAGCCCGCAAAGAACCGCTGATATCTTTATACCCATAAAAACGAATCCTCTCAGGATGCACGAAAACCATGAAATCGCCGATTGATCGAGTACTTACGGAGACGAGGAACGCTCATATTCTGGAGAGATGACATAGGCATTGACTCATAGGGAATACTGGTTGAAGTATCTTCGTCAATCACACCTACTTCGATGATCTTTTTACACTTTTTCTTCAAAGAAATCAACAGCCTTTTGCCGGAATGCGTTTTGAGTCGCATCAATCCGAGGTTTTCAAGAAGTCCCTTTAGATTTTCAACAAGAAACTGATTTATGACTTTCATCTTGACAAAAACATAGGTCTGTGATTAACGCAACATCTTATTACTTTTAGAGGTTTAAACATGAAAAAGACTTTGACCAATAAATCCAATCTTAAAAGAAAGAGAGTTCACGGCTTTCTGGTACGCATGGCATCCAAAAACGGCCGCCAGGTATTGAGCCGCCGCCGGGCCAAAGGCAGAAAGCGTTTGACCGTTTAATATCACAAGGATATATTTTTCGCCGGGATGGCGGATTTCTTTCATGAAAACGCAATCTTACCGAAGAGCGGAAAAGGTTACCAAAAAGAGCGCATATCGACATATTTATGAACAGGGGGTTTGGAAAAGTTCTCGATTCTTTACCATGATCACATGCGGCAACTCGATGGGAGTCAAGCGCCTGGGTATCACCGTTACCAAAAAAGCAGGCAACGCCGTTTTTCGCAATCGCATCAAAAGGCTTCTTCGAGAATTCTTTCGCCGTAACAAAGATTTGTTTCCCGCGGGATGCGATGTCGTCATCATGCCAAAGAAAAACATCCCGCCTCTTAGCTACTTGGAAACAGAAAGAGAATTGACGGAACTGACCACCCGCAAAACCGGCAAGGAAACATGTGCAACAAAGCTTTGATAAACCTTTTAGTTTTCGTCATCCGCGTGTATCAAGCTTGCATTTCACCTTTTCTGGCGACTTCTTGTTGCCGTTTTCATCCGTCCTGTTCGCAATACACTATGGACGCCCTCAAGATGTACGGGCCGGTCAGAGGAACCTGGCTGGGACTCAAAAGAATTCTCCGCTGCCATCCTTTCCATCCTGGCGGTTATGATCCTGTCAAGTAAACCATGAATCCGGAGGTTCCCTAATGGACAAAAAGACCTTTTTGGCCATCGCGCTTTCGCTGGCCGTTATTATGATTTACCAATATTTCTTCTACAAGCCGCCTGAACCGCAAAAATCCCAGCCTACCCAAACTTCATCTGAACAAGTGAAGAAAGAAGGGGCGCCCGCGACTGTGTCCGCCCAACCCACAGCAGACAAAACCACCCCGAAAAAAGTCATTGTCAAGCCCGAGGCGCCTCCTCGCGACATTCTGGTGGAAACTCCGCTCTATCAGGCGGTTTTCTCCACACGTGGCGCGGCCTTGAGGTCTCTGAAACTCAAAAATTATTATCAGGACTGTTATGAATGCACCGAGGATATTTACCCCAAGGTGAAGAGAATGATCTTCGGTTCAAAGGAACCGGTTAAACCAAAGACAAAAGATTTTGTTGAATTGGTGGACATCCGTGAAGGCATGCCCTATCCATTGGCCGTCACTTTTCCGGAATCTTCCGCCGACATCGCGCCGGACGCGGTTTTCGAAACGGCTTCTTCAAGGATCGATCTGGTTCACTCCAACGAAAAACAGCGGCTCATTTTCACAAAAACACACGATCAAATCAAAGTCGAAAAAATCTATACTTTCGACCCGGCCAGCTATGCCGTCTCCCTCGAAGTCAAAGTGCATAATTTGACCCAAACCCCGATCACCCAGGTTCCGCGCATCAACTGGTACCAGTATGTCGATCCGCAAAAGATTGACGACGATTACGGACATGAAGGTCCCGCCGTCTCGGTCGGCGGCAGCATCGAACGTCAGGATGTCAAAAAGCTTGGAGCGGATGTTGTTTTGGGACCCAATGTGCAATGGGGGTCGTTTGAAAGCAAATACTTTATCGCGTCATTCATCCCGGAAAATCCGTCTCTGACGAATGTCATCATGAACCGGGACGAAAACCAGATGGTCACAGTCGGCATGAAAGGTCGCAAGGAAATCATCCCCGGCGGACAAAACGGCACTTTTTCTTATTCTCTCTATATGGGCCCCAAACAATACAACCTTCTCAAAGCCATGGGCGTCGGTCTTCAAGACGCCATCGATTACGGATGGTTTTATTGGCTGGCCATTCCTTTTTTGTACATTCTTAATTTTCTTAAAGGATTCGTGCTCAATTACGGCATCGCGATCATCATCTTGACCACGATCGTCAAAATCATATTCTGGCCGCTTGGAAATTTGAGCTCGAAATCCATGAAAGCGATGAAAGATCTTCAGCCCAAGATCGAAGCGCTCAAAGAGAAATACAAGGGCGATCAGAGCAAAATCGGCCAAGAAACGATGGCGCTCTATCGAGAACACAAAGTCAACCCCTTTTCCGGATGCCTGCCGATCCTGATTCAGATCCCGGTATTCTTCGGCCTGTATAAAGCGCTTATGTACTCCATCGAATTGCGCCACTCGCCGTTTTTCTTCTGGATTCAGGATTTGTCGGCCAAAGACCCCTATTATATCACCCCGATCATCATGGGGGGGACGCAGTTCATCGTGCAGAAAATGACGCCTGCCATGGGGGATCCCACTCAGCAGAAAATCATGTTGTTCATGCCGGTGATCTTTACCTTCTTCTTCCTGAATTTTCCGGCAGGGTTGGTGATTTACTGGCTGTTCAACAACGTTCTGCAGATCGGCCAGCAGTTTTACATCAACAAGAAAATGACTTAAGACACTGCTCACGGAGTAAAAAATGAGTTCCAAAGTTCTTGAAATCGAAGAAAAAACCATTGACGGCGCCATTGAAAAAGCTTGCCGCGAATTCGGTGTGCCGCGTGAAAAACTCAATATCGAAATCATCTCTGAAGGGTCCAACGGCTTTTTGGGTTTGATGGCCAAAAAAGCCAAAATCCGCGCCTCCTTGTCCGTGCTCTCGTTTGAAATGGATTTTGCCATCAATCCCCCATCCATCCCCAAACCAGA
>CAZPTW010000167.1:0-6848 GCA_964589235.1 uncultured Smithella sp.
CAGGAGGGGGAGGAGGCGGCGGCGGTGGCGGCGGCGGCGGGCAGTCCGGGCAAGGCTCACAGAAACAATAGTTTGGAAGCAGGGGGTTGGGGGGATTCCCGGCCGTGTTGGTCTTGTCTTTTTCCGAAGCAGGAGAGGAAATGGTTTCAGGAGCGGGGTTGGCCGCCGCTTGAGCCCCTTCGTTCGACGCGGTGTCGACCGGCGAACAAGGGCACGGCGGACACGGCGGACAGGGGGGGGGCGGCGGCGGATAGGGTGGATTACAGACACCTCCGATACAGTATGTGGGATAAACCGGGTCGTTGGACGCATAATGCACCAGATTTTTCCCTGGAGCAAAATCATGGAGAGGTTCGAAAATCTGTGGCAATCCGGCGGCCGGGTTGGCATCCAAATCCGGATTTTCAGCCTTTTCGGGTTCTTGGGCGGCAGGCATCGCGGCCATCGACGGGGCGGCGGCATAACTGTTACAACATTGAGTTCTCACTTGCGTGACGCCGTCGGTGATGTACCCGTCTCCCGTGGGCAATAGAATCGGTGTTTTTTTTCGGAAAATTGTGTTGTCTTTTCTATAATAAACGTAAGCCCACGTCGCTTTTTCGAGTGTGCCTTGTGTCGCGTTCTCCCAGTTGAATCCGGAAAAATGTGCCTTGAGAATCGGATCCTTATCGACGGTTTTTTTGAAATCCGCGATGGAACGAACAGAATTTTTCGCGCATAGGCCATACCATTTGCCGTTTTTTTCAAAGCCCGCGTCATCAAAATCCTGTTGGGCCGACTCCTCTTGAAGGCGTTGGGCTTTCTGGGCGGATGACAGAGGGGCTGATCTTTTCAAAAAAACATACAGACCCGCGCAAAATACGGCAATGATCAATAGAGCGACCACTATGATTCCCGGTTTTCGTCGTCTGCTTTTAGGTTCCGTCATGGGGTGTTCTCCAATCCACGGTGTTTCATCTTTTTTGGCCTGTTTAGATGTCTTCCTTATTTAAACGGTAAAAAATATAAAGTTAAACTCTGTACCGCTGATCTTTATTACAGAAGTCAGGTTCTCCTCTTGTCTGATAAAGTATAACAGCATTTACCGTGCCATTTCAATTATAAAAAAAATTTTTTTGAAAAAATTTTAACGTGTTGTTATTAAAGTGAATATGATAAAATCTCTTCCTTCCTCCGAGGATCTTTTTCAAAAAATATCCATCTTGCTACAAAATTTGATGTTTTTTGACCCCATGGAATCGTTCATTTTGGGCTATCCACCTATCGATTGAGGCTATCCCAAAAATCTCAAGATGGGGAAATCCGTTTTGGATTTCAAATTTTTGGATTGTAGAAGCCGTCTAGGAACTTTTGGGTGTTGTTTGGTCTGGAAGAAAGGTTTGACTTCTCTCATAAACACCGTTAAATTGAAGGAAAAAAGACGGCGCTTTTTTTCGTTTACGGCTTTTTCAGCTCAAGGCTTGAAGGGTTTTTGAGAAATAAAACCTACTTGGCTTCATGTCAGCGTTCGATTTCAGATGCGAGGCGGATCATGAAAAACAAGCGGCAACAAGGGGAGGATGCGGTATACGAAATCCAGCAATTACGCCGTCAACTCACAGCGCTCAGAAAATCAGCCGTCCAAAGGCGAAGGGTTGAGGAGGAACTCAAACAAAGCGGTCAGTTGTTGCGCAGCATCATCGATGGTTCTCCGATTCCCGCCTTTGTGATCGGCCGCGACCATCGGATCATCTATTGGAACAAGGCGCTCGAAGAACTCAGCAACATCAAGGCGGAAGATGTGATCGGTACGACTCAACAATGGAGAGCCTTTTACACCCAAAAACGTCCATGTATGGCCGATCTCCTTGTGGATGGGGAAATCGAAAAAATCGCCCAGTGGTATTCAGGGAAATACATCAAATCCAGACTCTTGGATGAGGCCTACGAGGCGACCGATTTTTTCCCGGAGCTCGGGAAGCAAGGAAAATGGCTGAGATTTACCGCCGCTGTGATCCGAAACGCCTCTCAAGAACTGGAGGGGGTCATCGAGACACTCGAAGATGTCACCAAACGCAAGAAAGCTGAACAGGAGCTTTTGACCGCGCGCGAGGACCTCGAAAAACGTGTTCAGATGCGGACGGCGGAGCTTGCCCGTGCCAACGAAGCGCTTCTGGCGGAACTGATGGAACGCCATGAAACCCAAAAAGCGCTCAAGCAAACCATGGATCATCTCTCACTGCTTCTGGAATCTCTGCCCATCATTTCTTACACACGAAAAGCCGAAGGTGGTTTCGGGATCACGTTTGTCAGCACCACCATCGAAGAAATCACCGGTTACCCACCGCGGTGTTTTATCGAGGATGAAAATTTTTGGGTGGACCATATTCATCCGGACGATCGGGACCGAATTGTCGCCGAACTGCAAAGCGAACGGACCAAAGGAACCCATCGCTATAGCTACCGGTTTCGCGTGATGGATGACTCGTATCGCTGGTTCTCCGACTATTGGCGGGTGGTCCAGCCTCCCGCCGGCACGGCCGACTACATTGTCGGAGCTTGGCAGGATGTCACGGAAGACAAACGCATCCGTCAGGAGGGGGAATTGAGGCTCCAGCAAATGATGCAGACACACAAATTGACGGCTTTAGGCGAAGTGGTGGCCGGTGTCGCTCACGAGATCAACAATCCCGTGAGTTTCATCGCCTACAACGTGCCTGTTCTGGAAGACATCTGGAAAATGGTGGAAAGCATTCTCTCGCAAGACGGCGCACGTCATTCCGATTGGGAAAAACGGGGGGTGACGTATGAAGAAGTATGCGCAAATATGCGTGAAATTATTCATGCTTTTAAGATCGGTGCAAGCCGGATCAGTCGTGTGGTCACTTCTCTGAAAGAATTTTCGCGTACCGAAGAGGCCGTCCAGAAAAAGCCCGTCTCCGTGCCGGAGGTCATTGCCGGCGCATTGGTGATCGTCGGCGCTCAGGTGCGACGCACCGTCTCCAGAATCGAGCAGGAGATCGCCGAAAACATTCCGCCCGTGAACGGCCATTTTCAGAAAATTGAGCAGGTCATCGCCAATCTGCTCATCAATGCGCATCAGTCCATTCCCCCCGGCGTCAAGGGGACGATTAAAATCCGCTGTCGCCATATCGAGCGGCTCAAAGCGGTGGTTGTGGATATCGAAGACAATGGGCAGGGGATCGATCGCGACATCTTGGGGCATATTTTTGATCCATTTTTCACCACGCGGCGTGACCGCGAAGGCACGGGACTTGGGCTTTCCATTTCCTACGGCCTGATCCGTGAGCATCATGGTCTGATCGGGGTCTTGTCACGCCCCGGTCTGGGCAGCCGGTTTTCCATCTATCTGCCGACGGACGGTGAAACGGATATGAATTTGTATCCTGCCATTTTGTGCGTCGACCATAACGTCAAATATCTCAAGGAACTGAAGGCCAATTTTGTCGACGCTGTGATCTGGCGGTCGGAAGCCGAGGATACCCCGGAGGACATTCTCCATTTTCTGTCTCAAAATCCGGAAGTGGATATCGTCATTTCGGAAGTTCACCTGAAAGGTTTCGACGGCTGGACGCTTTTGGAAAAAATCCGTGCAAAACATCCGCTTTTGCCGATGATTCTTTATTCTTCCGATCGCAAGGCGCTCAAAGCGCCCCGTCCAACGGAGCTTCTTCCCGATTATACCCTGCAAAAACCGTTTCATATCGATCGGCTTCACAAAATCATTCATGACTTAGGAAGGCAGCAGTTATGAAGATATTGCTCGTTGATGACGAGGAGATGTCCTTGGCCTCCGTCAAAAGAATTCTCAAGTGGCGCGGTGTGAAAAATGTCGAAACCTGCGACAACGGCCGCGACGCGATTCGGAGAATCCGTGAGGGGAAATTCGACATTGTTTTACTGGATCTCTTAATGCCCGACGTGGATGGGATGCAGGTGCTCGAGTCGACAAAGCCTTTTTGTCCCCGTACGGAATTCATCATCCTGACGGCCGTCGATGACATCCCAAGCACCGTGCGGGCGATGCGCCAAGGCGCTTATGATTACTTGGTCAAGCCGGTCGACAATGATTTGCTGTTTTTGTCCATCGAACGGGCCTACGAAAGAAAAGGTCTGCTCGCCGGTCTGTCTGTCAATGCGGGGTGCGATATCCCGGATATTCCCCCTGCCTTTGCCGACATCGTCACGCATGACAAACAAATGAAGGCGCTCATTTCTTACGCGCAGGTGATGGCCAGAAGCGGCAACCCGGTTCTGATAACCGGAGAATCCGGAACCGGCAAGGAATTGATGGCCAGAGGCATCCACCGGTCTGGACCCGCCCCGGCAGGTCCTTTCGTGGCGGTGAATGTGTCGGCCATTCCGGCTACCATGTTTGAAAGCCAGTTTTTTGGACATGCCAGAGGCGCTTTCACCGGTGCCGATTCGGCACACGCGGGTTTTTTCGAGCAGGCGGACGGTGGAACGCTTTTTCTCGATGAAATCGGAGAATTGCCTATCGATCTGCAAGCGAAACTGTTGCGGGTCCTTGAGGAGAAAACTTTCATCCCTCTTGGCGCCGAGCATCCCGTACGTGTGGATGTGCGGCTGGTGTCCGCCACCAACGCGGATCTCGACGCGGCCTGCCAGAAGGGCAAGTTCCGCATCGACTTGCTTTACCGTCTGAGATCGGCCCACATCTGTCTGCCGCCGCTTCGCCAACGTCGCGAAGATATCCCGATTTTGGCGACGCATTTTTTGAAAAACGCCTGCCTGCGTCACGGGAAAAACATTTCCGGATTTTCACCAGAGGCCCTTGGACTTCTGACCCGAAAAGATTACCCCGGCAATGTTCGCGAATTGGCTCAAATCGTTGAAAACGCCGTTTTATTGTCTGACGGTCCGGTCATTGAGGTGTCCAGTCTCGGGGGAAATTCGGCTCCGCAGGCGTCGTCCTCGCTTTCCAGCCGCAGCCTCTGTACACTCAAGGAAAATGACGCCGCGCATGTTTTGTTCGTCTTGGGGGCGACAGGGGGCAATCGACGGGAAGCTTCACGAATTCTAGGCATTACAGTTCGGCAGTTGCAAAGGAAGCTTGCCGATATCAAAGGGGCCGGGTAGCGAAAAATGTTCAAGACCTTGTCCAGTCGGGGAGATCAAGAGGGAGAGTTTTCTTCGCGGGGACGTTCCTTCAAAGCATGAAACGTCGTATCCATGCGATTCCGTTCGGAGAAAAAATGTGCCGGATTGTCGCTTGCGCTTGATGATGGTCAGGAATGGACGGCTGACCATGTTTTAGTTCGGTAAAATCTCATTCGGGTAAAAAAAAAGCGAGAGGTCGGAAGATCTTTTATGTCGCCCAACGACACACGGTATGATCGGTGTGACATGACGCATGATCGTGTCTCCTGTGTCGGAAGGGACGCCGAACGGTCGGACGCCCGCCTGTCGGGCATGAGCCAAAAGCCCCGCAAGGGGGGTTGGGCCTCCTGCCGACTGTTTTAGACGGTTGTTACTTTTCTTCTGGGGTTGGGGCGGCCGCTTCTTTTCGATATGTGGCAAGGTCGGTCAGAAATCATCGGTGAGGTAAATCGTCTTTTCCGCATTTAAATTTTGATTTTTCGATGTGCGTGATGACGAGTGCCGCAACGGGGCTCCATCGGAAGAGGGGGATCCGGTTTATAAAATGGGGACTGAGATTTTCTGATTTCAGAAAGTCCATGGGGGAAAACTGTGGGGCTTGTCTGGTCGGTCGGATCCCGCTCGTCTTGTGTCGCAAAAAAAGAGGCGTGAACACCCGTCCGGTCGATGATGCTATCGCAGCGTTTTTGCCGCGTCTTGGGCGGCGGCATAGACGGTCTGCAACGGCACACCGTGGATTTGAGCGGCCCTCTTGCAGTCTTCATATTCAGGGGCGGTTTTTTTCAGGAGGTCCATGTCAGCCACCTTGATCCTGATGGGGCCGAAGGGCGTTTCGACGGCGACGATCCTTCTTTTCATGGAGAAGCGTTCTTTGATCGTTCTGCGGATGCCCAGTGAGGTGGTTTCGGTAAACAGGATGTTTTTGATCCTGGCCTCGTTTTGCAGATCCGTCAAAACGGAGAGCTTGACGGCCGGCCGGTTTTTCTTCATGTAAATCGGCGTGGTATAAACATCAAGCGCGCCGTCTTGGAGTAATTTCTCGATGACATACCCGATCATCTCCGGATTCATGTCATCGATATTGGTTTCCAATTCGACGATCTCCTCCGTGGACAAGGCACAATGGCAGAGCTCTCCTTCGATGACCCGCAGCGCATTGAAGCGCCCGGTATCCCGCTTGCCGTACCCATACCCGACCCGATGGACTCTCATGGCGGGCATCGGGCCGAACGTCGGGGTCATCCCCTTGAGAAGCCCGATTCCCGTGGGGGTGACCAGTTCCGTGGAGACATCGGTGCAGGAGAACGGAATGTCGCTTTGGGTCAGCATTTGCAACACAGCCGGGACGGGGACGGGCAAAACGCCGTGCCTGCAGGTGATGAAGCCGCAGCCGTCATGAACCGCCGAGGCGTAAAATTTGACGATGTCCAGTAAATCCAGAGCGATCCCCACGCCGACGATATCCACGATCGAATCGACGGCCCCGATTTCGTGGAAATGGATGTCGTCGATCGATACATTGTGGATGTGGGCCTCGGCTTGGGCGATCTCCCGAAAGACCCCTAGAGAGAAGGTCTTCACGCTTTCTCTCAAATCGCTTTCCGTAATCAGTTTTTCGATATCGGAAAGATTTCGCGTGCCGTCATGCGCACAAAGGCCGCCTTTGTGCGAAGGAAGAACGGTGACTTGTATGTCCGTTCCGACGACGACGTGTTTGGTGACCTTGT
>CAZPTW010000168.1:0-6782 GCA_964589235.1 uncultured Smithella sp.
CGGTTTTTCGATGATTGGCGGCGCTTACGCACGGTGAACAGGCAAGCCCGGCGTATATCGGCGTCGTCTTCCCGAGGGACCCGTACAAAGCAGGCGTTTCCGGACCGAAAATCACGAATGTATGCATATCCGTCACCGCGGCGAAATGCCCGGGACCGGAATCGTTGGTCACCATGAATTCGCTGATACTGTACAAACCCGGCAGTTGCGCAAAACTTACTTTCCCCGCAAAATTGACACAGCGCTCATGCGCGACCTCCCGTTTAAGATGCTCCGCTTCTTCCCTTTCACGGGGATCGCCGGTGATCAAGACAAGCGCCTTGGGACATGCCTTGAGAATCATTTTAATCAATTGCACATAATGAGACGGCGGCCAGCGTCGCTGAATCAGCAGTTCACTGGCATTGGGATTGATCAGAATGATTTTGTCCCTCCCAGGCTCAAAACCGATGAAACAATCCCTGACGATTCCCCGGATGGTTTCTTTGTCCTCTTCGGAGACAGACGCTTTCGCCAAAGTGAGTTCTTCGGAGGGGATCAGCGTTTTGGAATAAGGAATTTCCTCTTTATCGGCAAGAAGAGCATTCACCATGGCCACGAAATTGGCGGCGATATGGATATGGGGATTGTAAGCCACCTTATGTGTTAGAAAGTTTCCTCGATAGAGGCCTTCCGTGTGAAAAGCGTGATAGCCGACCTTAAAAGGCGCCCCTGAAAAGCCTGTCATCAAGGCGGTGACTCGTGAAAAAAGCTCCAAATCAATGACGGCATCGATTTTGACTTTTCGGGTCCAGAAAATGAATTTGAACATATCATAGACAAACAGGGGCATCTTGTTTTCCCGGATGGTGTAGATGTTCGCTTCCGGAACGGTGTTGAGCAGTTTCAGGCTCGGCTTGTTCTTATGAAATATGGCGAAATAGAGATCGGCGCCGGATTGCCTCTTGAGTTTTCTCATGGCGGGATCGACCAGGATTGCGCTGCCCATTTCCGACAATTCGATGAATAGAACCTTTCGAATCGCTCGCGGTTTCGGCCTGTAAAAAAGACGGCACACTTTATAAAGGATCGTTCCCAGAAAACAGAGAGGCACCCCTACAAAAAAATCTATGCGGCGCATGGTATCCACTTTCATGAGACCTTCTCATCCCTTCTTCATCCAGGAATATCTCCAAAATGTGCCTGGGACTATAGGCAAAATGCCACCGGCTGTCAACAAACAATCCGCCGGAACGATGAATCAAGTGATCCTCCCCCGTATCATTTTCGCTTGTGCAATATCCCCGATACATGCTAGTTTTGCCAAAAATTTTCTAATATCGTTATGAACACGATCATTCGCCGCTATATATTCAAAGAAATCGCCTTTCCTTTCATTCTGATTCTCTTTGTCCTGACGTTTGTTCTGTTGATGGGTAAAATTCTTCAAATCATGGATCTCATGGTCAACAAGGGTATCCACATTCTCGACATCCTCCATTTGATCGTTCTGATCATGCCCTATTTCATGATGTTTACCATTCCCATCGCGTTGTTGGTCGCCATTCTCATCGCCATGGGGCGCTTTTCCCAGGATAATGAAATCACCGCTCTGAAAGCCTCCGGGGTCAGTTTAAGCCAGATATATTATCCGGTTCTCATTGCCTCTCTGCTGGCGTTCATTTTTACCATCGTCATTGGTTACTTCCTGGTGCCGAAAAGCAATTTCGCCACAAAACGTCTTCTCTTCGAATTGGCTTCTCAAAACGCAAGCATCGGCATCAAGGAAAAAGTTTTCAATGACGATTTCAAAGGGCTGCTTCTATACGCCGACTCCATCCCGGCGGATGGGGAATCCCTGCGGGGGGTTCTGATATCGGACAGTCGTATCTTGGGGGAACAAAACACCATCCTGGCGAAAAAAGCTCATCTGATTGCGGATTCAAAATTGATGATCGTCAAGCTGCGACTGGAAAACGGATCCATTCACACCGTGAGCGCCGACTTGCAAAATTACCGTAAAGTCGATTTTCAAAGCTACGACATCAACCTAGATCTTTCCTCCACACTGGGCACCTTCACGGAGGAGAACAAAACCAGCACGGAAATGACCATGGCGGAGCTGCTTGATCGGATGAAAAAACCCGGCCTCAAGGACGCCGATGTGCGTGAACTCGCCATCGAGGTGCATAAGAAATTCTCGATCCCTCTGTCTTGCATCCTATTTGCGCTGATCGCTTTGCCTCTTGGCATCAAAAGCCACCGGGCGGTGAAATCCCGCGGTGTCGCCGTCGGCATGATCATCGTCGCGTCTTATTACCTCCTGCGCATCGGCGGAGAGGCGATGGTGGAGACAGGCCGTCTGACCCCCGTGATCGGTGTATGGACTCCCAACCTGTTATTTGCCGTCATCGGCGTTTATTTGTTCATCACATCCCAGAAAGAAATTTCGCTTGGACGGCTTGTTTACAGCTGCATCCGACAAATACAATTGAAACATCAAAAGGAGTCTCCTTGAAAATTCTTGATCGATATATCTTTCGCGAATTCTTGAGGTATTTTTTCATCACCTGCCTGAGCTTTGTGGCGCTTTACATCATTGTCGATTTCTTTGAAAAAATCCGGATGTTTCTAAGCAATGACGCCACCGCTTTTCAGATCGCTTCTTATTTCTTTTATCTCGTCCCCGTCATCATTTCGCTTGTCCTTCCCTTTGCCCTTCTTCTTTCGACCCTTCTGACATACAGTTCTCTGTCCAAGTTCAGCGAAATTACGGCCATGAAGGCAAATGGTGTGAGTCTTTATAGAATCCTGCTCCCGGCCCTCAGCGTGGCGACGATCGTCGCCGTTTTTTTGTTTTTCTTCTCGGAGCTCGTTGCGCCGGCTTCCATCGCAAAAACCGAATATATCGTGAAGATCGACGTTCAAAAACAAAAGCATCGAGGCTTCTTCAAACAAGACGAAATCTGGTATCGCGGACGCGGCGCCATATATAATTTCAAGCTCTTCGACATCCACAGAAACACGCTGCGTGGGATCACGATTCATTACCTCAATCCGGATTTTTCGTTGAAGATGCGCATCGACGCAAAAAGCGCCGAGTGGAAAAACGGTCAATGGGTTTTTCACAACCTTCTGACCACTTCCTTCGATTCGAACGGCTCCCCAGCGCTTCAATGGGATGACGAAAAAATTGTGCCACTCCCTGAAAAGCCCGACGACTTCAAGATTATCCAAAAAGACGCAGAAAAGATGGGGTACTTCGAACTCCGTCGTTACATCAAAAAAATCCGAGCCGAAGGCTACGACGTTTCCCGCTACCTGGTGGACTTACAGGGGAAATTGGCCTTCCCTTTTGTTTGTATCATCCTGGTCGTCATCGGCATGTCTTTTTCCGTCCGCTCTGAACGCAGCGGGGGTCTCATGCAAAGCGTGGGCATCGGCATTTTGATCGGAGCATCCTACTGGATCGTTCACGCCTTCTGCATGTCGCTGGGACGCTCGGGGATTTTGCCTGTTCTTCCGGCCGCGTGGGCGGCCAACGTCCTTTTCAGCGGCGCCGCCGGTTTTCTTTTTTATCGCGTCAGAACATAAGTCGGATCGCTTTCTCCATCCCGACGCTCAATCCAAACCCAGATGAAGACAACCTCGGGAAACGATGTCAAATCGCTTCCTGAAACCTTGTCTATGAGCCTTTCTCCCGCCCCCAGGCCCAATATCAATACCTGTAGTGATCGGCCTTGAAAGGCCCTTCCACCGGCACCCCGAGATACTTCGCTTGCTTGGGGGTTAACGTTGTCAAGTGGGCATTGAGCCTTTCCAGATGCAGTCTGGCGACTTCCTCATCTAACTTTTTGGGCAAGGTGTAAACGCCGATCTCATATTTCTTTGTGGCGAGTTCGATTTGCGCGAGGGTCTGATTGGTGAAACTGTTGCTCATGACGAAACTGGGATGTCCCGTCGCGCAGCCCAGATTAACGAGACGCCCTTCGGCCAAAATGATAATCGACCGTCCGGATTTGAGGGTCCATTTGTCGACTTGAGGTTTGATATTTTCTTTTTTGCACAATGGGTTGGTTTCCAAATAGCGCATATCGATTTCGCTGTCGAAATGACCGATATTACAGACAATGGCCTCGTCTTTCATCATCTCCATGTGCTTTCCCGTGATCACATCGCAACAGCCGGTGGCGGTCACGAAGATATCCCCGATCGGCGCGACTTCCTCGAGGGTTTTTACCTCGTAGCCTTCCATCGCCGCTTGAAGCGCGCAAATGGGATCGATTTCCGTGATGATCACGCGCGCGCCGAAGCCCCTCATGGACTGCGCGCTGCCCTTGCCTACATCACCATAGCCGCAAATCACGACGGTTTTACCCGAGATCATGATGTCTGTGGCTCTTTTAATCCCGTCCGCCAGGGATTCCCGGCAACCGTAGAGATTGTCAAATTTGGACTTTGTAACGGAGTCATTGACATTTATGGCCGGGAAAAGAAGTTCTCCCGCCGACATCATCTGATAAAGCCTGTGCACCCCCGTCGTCGTCTCTTCCGAAACACCACGGATACCTCGGGCCACTTTCTGCCAGCGTTTTGGATCCTTTTCGTAGGATCGCGCCAATCGTTCCATGACGACCGACATTTCCTTATTGTCGACTTTTTGTTTCAACAGCCGGGGATTCTTCTCGATTTTGACGCCTTGATGAATAAACAGCGTCGCGTCGCCGCCGTCATCCACAATCAAATCAGGCCCTGATCCATCCGGCCAGGTCAGGGCTTGTTCGGTGCACCACCAGTACTCTTCCAACGTCTCGCCTTTCCAGGCGAATACCGCGGCTGAATTGGCCTGAACAATCGCCGCCGCGGCATGATCCTGGGTGGAAAAAATATTGCAGGACGCCCAGCGCAAATCCGCGCCGAGTTCTTTTAAGGTCTCGATCAGCATGCTCGTCTGAATGGTCATGTGCAACGACCCCATGATTTTCATGCCTTTGAGAGGTTTTTTTCGCCCATACTTTTTTCGGACGGCCATCAGCCCGGGCATTTCATTTTCGGCCAGCTGCATTTCTTTTCTGCCCCATCCGGCCAAAGACATGTCCGCCACTTTATACTTCAACTGTTTATCGATTTCCTGATAGGCCATACCCCCTCCTTCATGATCTGGAAAACTGTTTTGACGTTTTGAATTTTTAACACACCCAGCCTCTCTGTTCAACGTGAATGTCGGAGGGCTGAAAAGAAAAAAGCATTCCCCTGCCACGAAGAGAATGCCTGGATTATTTTTCGTCGATTACTTGGATACCTTTTTGATTCTGTTTTTCGAATCTACCAGTACGCATTTCGGCGACCAGTTCCTCGCTTCTTCCTCATTCACGGAGGTATAAGTCACGATGATCACCAAGTCGCCTTTGGCGACTTTACGAGCCGCGGCCCCATTGAGACATATCGTCCCCGAATTGCGCTTGCCTTTGATGATGTACGTTGAAAAACGTTCACCATTGTTGACGTTATAAATCTCCACCTGCTCATAGGGGACCATGTTGGCCTCTTCCATGAGTCGCTCATCGATCGATATGCTGCCTTCATAGTTCAAATCCGCATCTGTAACCGTCGCCTCCGTCTCCTGTCGGTTGTCTTATGGGCATTGAATATCTTCGCCAAAAACAGCATTATCGATCAGCCTCGTTTTGCCGACTCTCACCGCCAAAGCCATCACCGTCTCTCCCTGAATATCTTCCACGTCTTCCAAGGTGGAAGCATCGCAAATCTTGATATAGTCGATCTCCGTATTCATGGCGCTTTTGATGAGTTTTTGCGCCTCATCGATGATCTTGGATGCTTTTCTTTCTCCTGCGGCATAAAGCTTTTGAGCAAGCTTGAGTGATTTTACCAACGTCAATGCCGAGGGTCTTTCCTCCGGGCTGAGATACACATTGCGCGAACTCATGGCCAAGCCGTCGGGTTCCCGGAAGGTCGGCATGCCGATGATTTCCAAGTCCATATTCAAATCGGACACCATTCTCTTCATCGCCGCGAGTTGTTGAAAATCTTTCTTGCCGAAGATCGCGATATGCGGTTTGACGATGTTGAACAACTTGCAGCATATGGTGGCCACTCCTCGAAAATGTCCCGGACGCGAGGCCCCACATAAATTCTGCGTGACCTTCTCGACATTCACGTATGTCTGATAACCACTGGGGTACATTTCTTGATCGGAGGGATAAAAAATCACGTCAACGCCGACACTTTGCGCCATCTGGGCGTCTCGTTCAAAGTCGCGAGGGTATTTTGAGAAATCTTCCTTGGGACCGAATTGTGTCGGATTGACATAGATGCTTGTGACAACTTGATCCGCCCTCTTTCGGGCTTCTCTCATGAGGGAGAGGTGTCCTTCATGAAAATAACCCATGGTGGGCACAAAAGCGATTTTTTTCCCCGCCAGTCTCAAGCTTTCGGAGCGGATTTGCATTTCTTTGATGGATTCAATCGTTCTCATTTTCCTCCACAAAAAAAGCCTCGCGTTCCAAGACGAGAGGCTCAATTGATTTCATCTTCATTCCTTCCGTCTCAGTCCTTTCGGATCCAAGCGTCGCCCCCTTCTAACAAAGAGGGTTGACGATTGTCAACGAAAATATTCCCCCTTTTGCGTCTTTACAATTTTTTCCAAGGAATTTTGAACCCCGGCCCACAAGGGGGCTTGCGATCTTGCACAAGCCTTAAGCTTTCTTCTTGTGAAAAGTCATTTTTCTTTTGATATTTCGTTCAACCCTTTCGACGTTTCATTGCAAGAAAAGAGCAAAAAC
>CAZPTW010000169.1:0-6747 GCA_964589235.1 uncultured Smithella sp.
GTTCCGATGTGTTGTCGAGCGCCGAGGTGGCCTCGTCGAGGATCAGGATCGGCGCGTCCTTGAGCAGCGCGCGGGCAATCGCCAGACGCTGGCGCTGGCCACCGGACAGCGCGGCGCCGCGCGGTCTGTGGTCGATCAGAAACGCGAGCAGACTTCCCCAGAGGAGGCCGGTCAAAATAAACCCGTTCGACAGCATCACCAGCGAAACGTGAAGCGTTTGCAGATGCCGGGGAAGCCTCTCCAGGGCAATTCCGGCCGCAGACAGATACTGACCCAAGACGATGACGATGAGGCTTGCGACCACAGGCAAAAAACTCAAGCTGACCGCCGCGGCGTGTTCCGGCAGTGATTCCCGGTAAGCCTGCTGAACCATTTCAAACCCGATGAACATGAAGATCGGCGCGATGACCGCTCGCGGGATCGCGCTCACAAACAGAGATAAAAAACCGCTGATCGAGGCGGCACCGATGAGCAAAGCGACCGCCAGCGTGTAGATCCAAGTGGCCCCCATCTTTTTGTACGCCGGCTGGCCGATGTACGGCGTCGTCTGCGCGACGCCGCCGAAAAAGGCGGCCGCCAGCGAACTGAACGCTTCCGTAAGCAAGATGTCCCGCGTGCGAAAGGCATCCCCGGCGAGCCTGGCGCTTTGGGTGTTATTGATGCCGCCGATGATGGTCATGAGGCCGAAAGGAATCGCGAGCGTCAGATACGTGAGACTCTCGGGCATGACCTTCAAAAAATCAAACGACAGCCTCGGCAAACAAAGGGTCATCGTCAGTCTGGGCGGTTGAAATTCCGCAAGCCATCCCCCATACCCCAACGCGAAGTGAATGGCCGCGCCCAGAAGAATCGCGGCGACCACGCCGTTCACTTTGCCGGGCAACCTCAGGCGACTGTAAAGTCCAGTAAAGATCAAACCCAGCGCGACCATACCGACGACCGCTTCGTTGAAAATTTCCAAAAGCGGCAAAAAAGCCAAAAGCAAAAGCCCGATGCCGGCAAGAGGACCCAAAACCCCCGCGGTGGGAACCAGGCGGCGGATCCAATCGCCGAAAAAAGACAAAACCCCTTTGACCAGACCGATCATAAAAAGGGTGGCCATCCCGATCTGCCAGGCAAGCTGCGCGTTGTGTGACGCCGCGTAGGCGGGCCCAATGACCGTATAGGCGATTCCGAGCGTGGAAGGGGTGTCGATTCCCAGCGGCATCGCGGTGACATCCCGCCGCCCGGTCTCTCGCCCCAGACGGACGGCCAGCCAACTGTAGATCAAATCGCCCATCACGATGCCCGCAGCCGTGCCGGGAATCATGCGTGTCAGGATGATGTCCGGCGGATAGTTGAACGTGAACATTAAAATCGCCGAGAAAAAAATCATTGTGCCGATGTTGTCGAAAAAAAGGGCCACCGTCGCCGTGAATTCTCCCCATACCCTTTTCTGCGCATCCGTCGTTTTCGCGTTTGTCATGGCTTGATCACCGTCGAGTGTTCTATCCCAGGGGGAACGACATCCTTCCTTGCCTGTGGAACTATAACCAAAATCCCCATCCTTGACAATTCTTTCATCAAGTGGAAAATCCTCTTGCAAATCCGGACAAAACCCTTCATCATTTCAACGATGAAGAGAGGACGCCGCGCACGTGGGTCGGGAGAAAAGAGATGACTTGGGAGTGCGTTCTGAAAAGAATTTTTATCGCTTCGTCACTGACGTTGTTTGCCGCAGCCGTCCCAAGCGGTTGGCCCGTCGGGACGGCGGCGGCGGATATCGTCGCCATCAAGGGGTATGATACGGTCGCCTACTTCAAGGAAGGCAAAGCCATCAAAGGCAGCCCCTCTTTCACCTTCCGGTGGCGCAATATGACATGGCATTTTGCCTCCCGGGAAAACCGGAATCTTTTCGCGGCCGCCCCGATGAAGTACGCGCCGCAGTACGACGGATACTGCGCCTGGGCGATGACGGAGGCGCGCAAAGCTCAAACGGATCCCGAGGTCTGGAAAATCGTTGACGGGAAACTCTATCTGAACTGCAGTCCGGAGGCTTTTGAAAAGTGGAACCGGGATATTCCCGGCCACATCAAAAAGGCGGATGAAAACTGGCGCAAGCTCCAAGACGGACCGTAAAGACAGGCTTGAAAACAACGAAACCCCCCATTTCCCGACCCCCCGGCGGGGAAAAATCGATGGGGATTTTAATGGGGATTGACCGGCAGGCGCATTCCCACTGGAGAAAACCCAAAGCCGGCGCATGCGACCCTCACGACGTCCCGGAGACGATAACATTGAACGAGCAGGCATTATGACCCCCCCTTCGGCCATCGCGTGCAAACGCTGCGGACGCTGTTGTTTGGCGGACTTCGCCGCCTATGTCACAGAAGAGGACAAAAAACGCTGGGAGCGGAAAACCGTCAGGACATATTGCGGGTACTGACCCGCGAGCACGGAACCTGGGAAGGAGACCACCTGGTATCGGCGGACTCCGGCCGAACGCTTCAGGGCTGCCCGTTTTTCTTTTTCGATGGAGAACAATTCGGCTGTGCCATTCACGACACCAGGCCCGCAACCTGCCGGCAGTACGAACCCGGATCGTCGGAATTATGCCCTCAATTCGGGAAGGCCCCGTCCGCGCCTTTGACAACCCCGCCCGATGGCGTCAAACGGTCCCCATAAGCCGATCGCCATCCGGCAGAGCAAAACCAGTCGTCTCGGCAAATCCGCAACCTTTCCAAAACACCCAAAGAGGCTCTCATATCGCCTTGTCGACTTTTCCTGCGGCATAGTCGGGATAGAGTTTTTTTCGGCACTCCGGACAAATGCCGTGGGTGAGTTTGGCCGCCGAATGTTTATGGATATAGGCTTCGATGGAGTTCCAGTACCCCTTGTCGTCGCGGATTTTCTTGCAGGAAGAGCAGATGGGGAGCAAACCGCTCAACGTGCTTACCTCCGAAAGCGCCCGCTCAAGCTGTTCAATGAGCGCTTCGCGTTCAAACTGCTGCCTTTTTCTTTCGGTGATATCGACCATGCACAATATCAAGCATTGGACCCGATCGATCACCAAGACATCGGATGACGCTAGAATGCAAAAAACGTCGCCGTTTTTCTTTCGAAGCAGCATTTCGCGGTCGCGCAGGGGATTCCCCCGCCCCGGACCGTCGAGCATGGCGACCGCGTCCTCTTCACTGTAAAGGAGGTGGATGTCGGACTCAGACTTTTCGACGATCTCTTCCCGGGGATATCCCGTCATCCTTAAGAAGACATCGTTTACCTCCAGAATCTCGCCGCCGTCACGGCGAAGGATCACGAGACCGTAGGGCGCCGTGTAAAAGACCTTGGAAAACTTGTTTTCCTCGTTCTGAAGCCGAAAGACCAACTGTTTATTGATCATCAGGGAAAGACTATACGTCTGTAAAATCAAAAGCATAACATACACGATCAGCAGCAGGGTCTGAAACAGACCCATATCGTAAAACCCGGGACCGGCATCTGGAGAGATCAAAACCTTCCCCAACCGGATCAGGCTCAATCCCGCAAAACCGGCCATCACCCAACCGGCTCCTTGGGCGATATCCCGGAAAACGGGATCGACACGACGCAAAAGGAGCCACGCTCCTTTGCTGAAAACGATCAACAGACCCGCCGATAAAAGGGCAATCCGGGCGGAAACGGAAGGGTGGCCATAGGTGAAGAACGCGCAGACGGCTGTAAAGACCGCAAGCAGGATCACATCTTGTATCGGAGCGCTTTTTTTACCCCAGAAACGCTCCAATCCGGCGTTTTGCAAAACTGCGGCGCTGATGATCAGCAAATTGCTCGCAACAATGGAGAGCCAATCGCCAGCGACCTCGCGAAGCAGGATAAGAAGCACCCCCAAGGTTTGAAGGGCGAAAGCGATCGCCCAGAGGTGCGTCCCCTCAAAGCGGTTTCGGTTTTGACGCCATAAAATCGTCAAAAGCAATGTGCACAAACCGCAGGTCACAAACATAATGACCATAACCGTTCGCAATTCGATGAGTTTCATGTCTTATATCCAGAAATTCATTGGTCTAGGGATCGTCATTTTGGAGCGGAAACTTAACCCATGATCGTCCGTTTTTCGGACACAGTCCAAAAAAACTTTCCGGGACCGCAGATCCGCCAAATGCTCTATGGGCTTGAGATATGGAGCTTGACCTTATACAACAGGTATGATAACGCCATAGCCGGACTTCGAAAGGCATCGTTTGAGCGATGTAAAAATCATCATATCGGCGAAAAACGATTCTATCGTAAAAAAACTAAAACATTGAGGAGGTAGTATGAGTAGAGAAGTTGTATTTGTAGACGGCATCAGAACGGCTTTCGGGACGCTCGGGAAGACCTTGCGCACCATTTTGGGGGAAGAACTCGCCGGTATGGCGATCAAGGGCCTCGTCGAACGATCGAAGATCATTGAAAAAGGCGGCGTCGTGGATTGCTGCTTCATGGGCTCGGCCATCGGTCCCAACACCGCCATCAACGGCGCCCGCTGGCCGGTTTTGGCGTCCGGCCTTCCGCAGAGCACATCGGCTTCTTACATTGAAATGCAGTGCGGTTCGGCGATCGACTCCATCAATCACGCCGCCTGGAAAATCATGGCCGGTCAAGCCGACATTATCATCGCCGGCGGCTACGAATCATACAGCAACGCCCCCTGCCGGTTCCCCATGACCACAGAACCTTACAAAATGATTCCGCCCATGCCGATTGCCTATTCCCAGTCGCCCACCCGCGACGCGGCGACCATGAACATGGGGCTCACAGCGGAAAAGCTCCAGAAAATGTATAACATTCCCCGCGAAGCGCAAGACGAATTCGCCTATCGCAGCCAGATGCGCACCAAAGCGGCCATCGAATCCGGCTTCTGCGCGCGCGATATCATGCCGGTAATGGTTCCGCAGGGAAAGAAACCCCCCATCGAATTCAAAGTGGACGAATTCCCACGTCCGGAAACCACGATGGAAGGTTTGCAGAAACTGCCGCCCGCGTTCATTAAAGACGGAACGGTCACGGCCGGCAACTCGTCGGGTCGAAACGATGGAGCGGCCTTCGTCCTGATGATGAGCAAAGAAAAGGCCCAGCAGTTGGGTTACAAACCATGGGCCAAATGGCTGGCCGGCGGCGATTACGGCGTCGACCCCACCATCATGGGTATCGCCCCCGCCTACGCGGTTCCCAAGGCGCTTAAAATGGCCGGGTTGAAAATGAGCCAGATGGACGTCATGGAATGCAACGAGGCGTTCGCCGTCCAGAATCTCGCCGTCGCCGCGGAACTGGAAAAACAGACCGGCGAAAAAGTCGACTGGGAAAAATGGAACCCCAACGGCGGCGCGATTTCCTACGGTCATCCCAACGGCGCATCCGGCGCCAGAATCTGCATTTTCACCATGCGGCAGTTGATGGACAAAGGTGGAAAATACGGCTGCTTCAGCTCCTGCTGCGGCGGCGGTTTGGGCGTGGCGTGCGTCATTGAAAACCTGATGGTGTAATGGATTGCGCAAGGCGCAAGACTCACGATCCACCGAACATTTCGAATGCCGCCAGGTGACAGTCCAAGCCTGGCGGCATTTTCTTTAATCTCGTTTCACGCCCCAAAGGGCACAAATTAAGAGGAAAAAATTATGGCAGAAAAATTCATCAGCGAACGCAACTTGAAGTTTTTGATGTATGAATTGAACGATACGCTGGCGCTTCTGAAATACCCCCGTTACGCGGACCACAGCAAGGAAGTCTTCGACATGATCCTGGAGACGGCCATGCGCCTGGGCAAGGATGTTTTCAAACCTCTATTCGAAGAGATGGACCGCAACCCCCCGGAATATGTGGCAGGCGAAGTCAAGGTTCACCCCAAAGTCCGTGACATCATGCGCATGGCAGGGGAAGGCGGCTGGATCGCCTCCACCTTCCCCTATGAGGTAGGCGGGCAGCAGCTGCCGTTTTCCGTCGGCGTTTTCCTGCCGACCGCCATATTCGGCGCCGCCAACTATTCCGCCGCCGTTTATCATGGGCTGACCCACGGCGCGGCGGGCCTCATCGTCTCTTACGGAACGCAGGAAATGAAGGATCTGTATCTCCCCAAAATGATCGCCGGGGAATGGCAGGGCACCATGGCGCTCACCGAGCCTCAAGCCGGCTCATCGCTGACCGACATCACGACCACCGGCACGCCGACCGATCAAGGCTACTATTTGATCAAAGGCCAGAAGCTTTTCATTTCAGCCGGTGAACATAACGGATGCGACAATGTCATCCATCTGGCCTTGGCCCGCATCAAAGACGCTCCCCCGGGCATCAAGGGCATCTCGCTTTTTATCATTCCGAAGAAACGCATCAAGGAAGACGGGTCGCTGGAACCCAACGACGTCAACTGCGCCGGTATCTATCACAAACTTGGTTACAAAGGATCGCCCATCACGCAGCTGGCGTTTGGTGAAAACGACGACTGCCGCGGCTGGCTGGTGGGCGAAGCCAACAAAGGGCTGGGCTACATGTTTCAGATGATGAACGGTGCCCGAATCGACGTGGGGCTTGCCGCCGCCGTGATTTCCTCCGCCGCCTACTATGCGTCGCTGGAATACGCCCAGCAAAGACCGCAGGGCCGCAAACTTTCCAGCAAGGATCCGCTGTCGCCGCAGATCCCCATTATTGAGCACCCGGATATCCGCCGTATGCTTTTGTTCCAGAAAGCCGTTGTCGAAGGGTCACTCGCCTTGCTTTATCAATGTGGACTTTACGAAG
>CAZPTW010000170.1:0-6737 GCA_964589235.1 uncultured Smithella sp.
AAACTGGCGACCGAATGCGTAATCCTGATTCAGGATGTAGAATTTTTTCTCTTTTTTCCGAATCTGGCCGTAATAGTACGCCAGGCCGCGCGCCACCGATTCGGTGGAAAAAGTGGCATGGAAGGAGTAGGGTGAAAAATTTGTGGCGTCTTGAAGGTCATCTGACATGCACGTGGCGTTGATGGCGATGATTTTATATTTCTTCGCCGTTTCATTGATGATCTTCATGAAATGGCTGCCGTCCGTCCCCCAGAAAAAATGGACTTTTTCCTGAAGCGCCATGCGTTCAGTGACTTTCTTGCATTGATCCACTTTGGACTGGTGGTCGGCTTTAATGACTTCGATAAGCTTCTTTTTGCCGTCCACGAGCAGACCGCCTCGCTTGTTGATATCGTGGGCGACCCATTGGACCATGGCGTAGTAGATCTGGCCGTTGTAAGCGCTGGGGCCGGAGAAGGCGGCGACGACCGCGATTTTAATCGTATCGCCCGTCGGGGTGACGGGATTGCTCGGATCGAAATCCGACATGTTCGACATTTTCTTTACATCAAAGGCGGCAACCGCCTTTGGAGCGCTTGCCGCTTTCTTCTCCTTTGCCGAAAATGCCAAAGTGGGGTTGACTACGGCCAAAGACCATAGAAAGAGCGTCGATAATACCACCGATAAACACTTGCCCGTCTGTTTCATTTTGCATTCCTCCTCTTTTAGAAAATTGATGACCCCGTAAATGCTCTTCTATTTTCCGAAGCGGCACAGAAAAAAAGGCGGCTGCCAAAGGTGCGATCCTGTCTTGTGCGCCGACGGTGGAATCTAAGATCGGTATTACGGTTTCATTTATCGTTTCTCCAGACAGCCAAAAAACCATTTGGCGGCTCTGTGTTATGACTGGGTTGAAACAAAAATTCGTAACGCTCAATTTGCTCTTTTTGGATTCTAATACAACAGTATTTTGAAAAAGTCAATCACCTTTAATTAGCTAAAATATTAATATATACAATATGATAGAATTATATGATGAAATAAAAAAAAACGGACGTTTGTTTAATATCGTGATATACTGACGATTAGAAAAAAAATTCGTCAAATACCGGGGCGTCCCCAATGCACCAGATAGTGGGTGGCGATTCTTCTTCGCGCTATGTGTCCCCCCGTCGGATCGACGCCGTCTTCGGATTTTTTTATTTCAAATCAATAAGGGTGCGGCCGATGGCTGGAATGAAACATCGCCGTGTCGTGGATCACGACACTTCCGGCGTCCCGCTGGGTGCGATAAAGCATTTCGAGCGCCCAGAGTTTGTATGTGGACTTTGCTGAAAGCGCTCCGCAGCGATTGTCAAGAAATTCTGGCCACCATCGCCGGCTGCGATCCGAGGGATGGATCAATACTTCTTTTTTGCCCGTTTCCGCCGCCAATGCGCCATCAAAGGTGCCTTTATGACCAAAGTCGCCTCCATGTGCGGCGGTTCGCTGGGCAACCGTCAATCTTCCGTGAAAGACGATCCGATCCTACACGTCTTTATGGTTTGGTTTTTGTGTTCGGCTTTTCGAGGTGTCCGCTGCGACGATGCCACATCCATTCAGGATGCCGGAGAAAAAAGGACGGTCTGGGTGAATCATCAGCACATCATAATCAACACAGAGGAGGTCAATTCAGTAAAATAGGTCGTCTCTCGTCGGGGGATGAAAACGATATCGATAGCTACAATTTTTCTTCTCACAGGACATTTCTCATTGGCTGGACAATGAAAAGCGATTCGGTTGACAAGTAAAGGGAGATTCCCTATACTTCGCACCGCTTAAGCACCGTTTCCGGTAAAACGAGCTTGGCTGTGATGAGATGATATGAGAGCCGCTGGGATGGACAGTTCAAGTGCCCCTTGGAAAAAGGAAAGACCTGCGGCGACACGAAGGACGTTATGAGACGCGACATCGCCATCGATTACCTGAGAAGCGGTGTGACCCTGCTGGTGGTCGCCCATCACGCTTCATTGGCCTACAACACCGTCAGTTTCTATGATGCGGATCATTACATGAAGTCTTCCACCCCCATCGTCGATGCCTTACGCTGGAAGCCCCTGGATTTCTTTGTGGGATGGAACGACATGTTTTTCATGTCTCTGATGTTTTTGATTTCCGGGCTCTTCATTGTTCCATCACTGATGCGCAAAGGACCGGGGCGCTTTGTAATCGATCGCGCCAAACGCCTCGGCATTCCCTTCGTTGTCGCCGCTTTATTGCTGGCCCCGCTTGCCTACTATCCCTCCTGGCTTTTGAGCAAAGCGGCGTCGCAGGGAGATTATCTGTGGCGTTTTTTTACCACCGATGGATGGACCAGTGGGCCTGCCTGGTTTATCTGGGTCCTCTTGGTCTATGGTGTCCTTGTTGCTTTGATGTACTCTTTTTTGCCGACTCTCATGAAGAAGTTATCTTTCCATGTCGTTTCCCCTTGGCATTTGTTTAAGGTGTTTCTTGGGGTCAGCCTGATCACGACAATTCCTTTTCGCTTGTTCATCGAACCGAACGATTGGGCGCATGTTACTGGTCCCCTTTACTTTCAAACCTGGCGAGGACTTCTATATTTTGCCTGGTTTTTGCTTGGGATCGCCTTGGGAAATGCCGATCCGGAACGATCCCTCTCTCGGGAAAATCTCAAGCCATGGCCGGTGTGGCTGGTTTTGGGAGGAATGACCTATCTGGCCCACGGCCTTTTAGAACTCCATGTCATCGGTCCTGCGGACATCCCGGCGTGGGTTTTCAGCGTCCTGATGACCGTTTTGTATTGTCTCTGCTGCACGATGACGGGGCTTGCCGCCTTGGGGATCGCGCGTTCCTTTTTTCACACCGCCCGGCCCTGGGCGGATCGGCTTTCGGCCAGCGCTTACGGAATCTACCTTTTTCATTACGCTTTCGTGATATGGGTGCAGTATGGTTTGCGAGGGCAGACGTTTTCGCCGGGCTTGAAATTCTTGGTCGTGTTCATCACGGCGTTGGCGGGAAGCTGGCTTGTCACCGCTTTCTTGAGAAAGACGCCGGCTCGTCAAATCCTGTAGACGCTGCGTCCGTCTTGCTTTGGGTCTCATTCTCAAGAATCAAATATTTCGACCAACGCGCGTCGAGATCTTTGAGGTGAACATTTTCGTATTCCAAGCGGAAGGCTTGCCAGACTTCCGTGAGGGCATCATGAAGCGCCGCGGCCGTTTCCGCTTCAAACCCTGCCGATCCTTTCAAGAACTCATCCATAAAGACTTGACGCCAGGCTTCCATCTTGAAGGGCGGTGTTTTCTCCCCACGGCGCAGAATTCGGAAAAATTGTCGCGCCTGTTTCTTGGTCAAAGGATCGAACGATGGTTCCATATCCAGAAGATGCCGAGCCCACCGATTGAAAAGCAGGGGATGAAACGTCCGGTAGAATTTCTCGAGTTGAACCGTCGGAGTGATGGTCAGTCGTCCCAGCAAGCGGTCGAGGGCTTCGGCTTGATGAATGAGCCTTTCGGTTGTTTTCAGATCTTCAGTGCTTTCGAAGGGGCGATAGCCGGGCGCGGCTGCCGCGCGATCGAAGAACATCGGCCGCGCCGGGCAAAGCCCTTCAATCGCTTCTTTCCATGGACTGTCCCAGAAATCGACGGTCTTCCCCATACGGCCCCAAAAGCTTTGTTCCCGCCATCGTTTGACGCGATGTTTCAGGTCCACGGCAAATCCGTAGCCGACACGAAAGATGGTCATCAACGTGTGATCGCGGATCAGACGCGCGGCCTGGTCCACATCCAGACCGCAGAGCTTTTGCAGGGCCAGATGAAGATAGCCCGCCGCTTGCCGACCGATCATGGTCAGACTCTCGTAGTCATCCACGCAATCGAATGAATTGGCGGCGATCAAGGTGTTGCAAAGGGTGGTGAATTCGACCCGCACCCGATCTTCCTCCGCGGGATCGGAGAGCCGGCGCACCGCCTCCATCAAGAAGCGAAATTCCTCTATGCCTGAGATCGGTGAGGCGGGAATGAGGTGTCGGTGTTCAGGCAAAACGACTGCGCCCGGAAAGAGAGGCTTGGGGTCGAAGGAGAGCACCTCGGGAGACAGCGGCGCGTAGACGGCAATCGCTTCATGAGGGGGGGCAAAACCATACTCCATGAGACGGTTCGAGCGTAAACGATAGAGCTCTTCTTCCGTCTCGGACGGCAGGTGCGCCGCCAGATCCAGTAAAAGCGATCGGTAGGTTTCATCATGCTCGCTTGCGATGGCCCGCAGAAACCTTTCCAGGAGCGGCGCATCCTGTGGGGCATGGGCTTTGATATAGAAACATCCATCCAGGGTGAAATACCCCGGCGGGACCTGCCATTCCTCCTCCTGCTCCTTGAAGAGGACAGAGGCCCGACGTAAAAGAATCATGATGGCGAGCTCCCCTTGTTCGGAGGAAATCCACCGCGCCAGGCGCCCGGCATCCGCGCGGATCAATCGATCCAGCCAGACCATCAATTTTCCGGTATCCAAGAGATCCCGGGACCAGACTTCCAAATCTAGGAGATACTGCCACTGATCCGTTGTCGCCTTGGCAAGGACCGGCACGGCGTCGTCCGGCCCGATCCGCTTGATCAATCTGAAAAAATCGTCGGCCGGAAGCCCCTGCACGAACGTATCGAGATCCTTCATCTCAAGAAGCTCGTTTAGGAGGTCGCGGTCTTTTCGCCGGAGTAAATCGCGGACATCCGGCAGGGATGGTTGCGCAACCCTGTATTGAGACGTCGGCATAGACATCACCGCATGGCCGCGGCCACCGTTTGCAGAGCCGGCGGCCGCGGCGGGTTCACCCCGTTTTAGTAGTCGTAGTCACCCATGTCAGGCGGGGCGGCAGGTGCAGGGGCTTTCTTCTTAGGTTTCTCGGCGATCATGGCGTCGGTGGTTAAAAGCAGAGCGGAAACGGACGCTGCATTCTGAAGCGCAAAACGCGCTACCTTCGTTGGATCGATGATCCCAGCTTTGAGCATATCGGTGTATTCTCCGGTGTCCGCGTTAAAGCCCTGATTGCCTTTGAGCTCCTTGACTTTTTCCACGACAATCGTGCCTTCGAAGCCCGCGTTGACGGCGATTTGACGCAGCGGCGCTTCGAGCGCCCTCCGAACAATGTCGACGCCACGCTGCTCATCGTCGGCCAGTTTAATGCCGTCGAGCGCTCCGATGGATCGAATGAAGGCCACGCCGCCGCCGGGGATGATGCCTTCCTCGACAGCCGCTTTCGTGGCGTTGAGTGCGTCTTCCACCCGCGCCTTCTTTTCTTTCATTTCCACTTCCGTGGCCGCGCCGACTTTGATGATCGCGACGCCGCCTACGATTTTGGCCAGACGCTCCTGGAGTTTTTCGCGATCATAGTCGGATTTCGTCTCCTCGATCTCGGCGCGGATTTGTTTGACGCGGCCTTCGATGTCCGCGCGTTTGCCCGCACCGTCGACGATGGTCGTGTTGTCTTTGTCGACCTTCACTTTCTTGCATTTCCCCAGATCCCGAAGCGAGGCGTTTTCCAGTTTGATGCCCATATCTTCGGAAATGACCTGGCCGCCTGTCAAGATGGCGATGTCCTGAAGCATCGCCTTACGCCGATCTCCAAAGCCGGGAGCCTTCACGGCGACGCACTTAAGGGTGCCGCGCACTTTGTTGACCACCAGCGTGGCCAATGCCTCGCCTTCGACGTCCTCGGCGATGATCAAAAGTGCCTTGCCGGCTTTCGCGATTTCTTCCAGCAGAGGCACCATGTCTTTCATCACGGAGATTTTCTTTTCACAGATCAAAATGTAAGGATCCTCCAGGACGGCCTCCATTTTATCCGGATCTGTCACAAAATAGGGCGAGATATACCCACGGTCGAACTGCATGCCCTCGACGATTTCCAGCGTCGTCTCCATCCCTTTGGCTTCCTCGACGGTGATGACGCCGTCTTTGCCGACACGATCCATAGCCTCTGAAATCATGTCACCGATGGTTTTATCATTGTTGGCCGAGACGGTTCCGACCTGCGCGATTTCATTTTTATCAGCGATTTTTTTCGATAATTTTTTGAGTTCGCCCACGACGACTTCGACACCCTTGTCAATGCCGCGTTTGAGCATCATGGGATTGGCCCCCGCGGCGGCGAGTTTTGCCCCTTCCTTATAGATGGCTTGAGCCAAAACGGTAGCCGTGGTGGTTCCGTCGCCTGCCTTATCCGATGTTTTGGAGGCGACTTCCTTCACCATTTGCGCCCCCATATTTTCTAATTTATCTTCGAGCTCGATTTCTTTGGCCACGGTGACACCATCCTTCGTGATCTGCGGGGTTCCCCATGTTTTCGAGATGATCACGTTGCGGCCTTTGGGGCCCATGGTGACTTTCACCGCGTTGGCCAGGGTATCGACGCCTTTGGTGATTTTTTGTCTTGCTTCACTGTCATATCGGATTTCTTTTGCGTTCATGAAATTGCCTCCTTATGATTCCAGGACTCCCAGAATGTCGTCTTCCTTCATGATCATATATTCTTTGCCGTCGATCTTCACTTCCGTGCCGCCCCATTTGCTGAATAAAACCTTGTCGCCGGCTTTCACATCCGGGGCGATTCTTTGACCATCTTTGTTCAGACGGCCGGGTCCCACCGCCAGAACCTTTCCTTCCTGAGGTTTTTCCTTCGCCGTGTCGGGAATGATAATGCCGCCCGGTGTTTTTTCTTCGCTTTCCAGGCGGGATACAATGATTCGGTCATGCAACGGTCTAAT
>CAZPTW010000171.1:0-6687 GCA_964589235.1 uncultured Smithella sp.
CTATGCGGAAGCGAAAAGACGCATGAAGGATCTTTAAACCACGTCATGCCTGATCTCCCCAAAGCCGCAAAGCGCGGGGGGATCAGGCCCATCGTGAATAAATCATAAACCACGAGATCTTCAAATATTCACGCCATACTTTTTTCCAATCCGCTGTTTTGAACTGCCAAATGTGATGAGGAACCATCTCGTAGGGTGTCGGCGAGAAAGAATGTCGCGCCTCCGTGCCGAACACTCGGCGGACAATCAATTGAATGCGCCGCATGTGGTAGGGCGAGCTCACGAAGATTGCCGTCTTCTTTCCATGTAAATCCATCGTTTTTTTTGCCTCCAGCAATTCCACATGCGTATCTTCAAAATACGGCGGGACGTGAGAGCCGCTGTTCGGGAATTTGTCTTTCTGGATTTGACTCGATAAGGTTTTGATGACGCCTTCATCCATGAAATATATCTTTCGATATGCGGGAATAATGAGAAAATCGGACACGCCCTTTTGTAAAAGGTCCTGGGCATGGCGATGCCTGGCGCTGAAATCCGGTCCCAACAAAAGGACAATGGCGTCCGATTTTTCATAGGGTGTCGTGTAGAGCAGAAATCCCGGCGCGGCGTAGACCCCCATCGCTAAAATCCCTAGGAGCACAACGGCGGTCAGCGCGATTCTTTGAATGACTTTCACGAAAATATCCTTGACAACACAAGTAATTATCTATATCAAACCACGTAATTGTTGAAGATTTAAACCATTTTAAAGAGAGACCCGTTCAATGCTTGGATGAAACCAATGAAACCACTCTGTCGGAACTTGATTCTGACATAAACATAATAGACAGTTTTTCTTCACAAATTCAATATTAATTATTTGGTTCCTTTGCAAAGGTTTTGTTTCAAGCCATGTTGGATGCCACCACGGAAAAACGCCGCCAGTCAGACCACGATAAAAACCTTGATGTGTCGCTTTACAAAAGCATCATGGAAACGATCGATCTGGGGATCGTGATTTTGGGCATCAAAAGAAGAGATCTCATCTTCAAGAATCGTTTCGCCTCCGAAATTTTTCAGCACAATCCAAATTTATTGGAATATCGAAACCTCTTATCTTTGCTCCTGACGGACTACGGCAGTAAACCGGAAGAAGAGATTTTTGGCAAGAATTACACGCTCCGTTTTAAAAACCGTCTTTTGGGCTATACGCCTTATATGATTTCCGATAGTTTTATCATGATCATTATTCGGGATATCACCGAAAGAAGCCGTCTGGAATCGATCGCGGAAGCGGTCAATTCCATGGACAACATCGGCTATGTTTTCTCCGGTATCCGACACGAGTTGGGCAACCCCATCAATTCCATCAAGATGACGTTGAGCGTTCTGAAACGAAACCTCAGCGAGTATTCACCTGACGCCGTCGAAAAATTCGTCGACCGCGCCATGACTGAAATCTCACGGGTCGAATTTCTCCTGCAGGCCCTGAAGAGTTTCAGCATCTTCGAAAATCCGGAAATTCAAAACGTGCAGATCGATGATTTCCTCGCGCGCTTTATCGCACTGGTCGGCAACGATTTGCAGCAATCCGGCATCAAAATCAGCAAAACGGTCGAAGCCAACGTCAAAACGGTCAGCGCCGATCCCCGCCTGTTGCATCAGGTCATGATGAATTTGATCACCAACGCCTCGGACGCTTTGACAGGAAAGGAAAACAAGAAGATCAACATTCGGGTCCTCAAGCACGATGGTTTGATCGCGATTGTCGTTGAAGACAACGGGTGCGGGATGTCCAAAGAGGCGCAAGCCAATCTTTTCAAACCTTTTTTCACCACAAAGAACCGGGGAACCGGCCTGGGACTGATGATCACCTTGAAAATGGTGACGCTCATGAAGGGCAACATGGAAATTAAAAGCGTCAAAGACAAGGGAACACGTGTCACCATCATTTTGCCCCAAGGATCCAAAGGCAATGTTAAAAGTTAAAAGGAAAATTCTGATTATCGACGACAACGATATTTTCTGCCAGACCGTCAAAGACTTGTTGACCGATCCGAACACGGATGTTTTGACGGCTCACACGGGGAAAGACGGTCTTGACCTGTGCGCGGAACATAAAATCGACATTGTCATTCTTGACCAAAAACTTCCGGACACGCAGGGCGTTTCATTATGCCCCTCCATCCTCAAACAAAATGAACAAACCAAAATCATTTTCGTCACCGCGTATCCAAGTTTTGCCAATGCCTTAGATGCGATCAAAGTCGGGGCTCACGATTACCTGTCGAAGCCTTTTGAAATGGCGGAGCTGGAATTGACGATCAAACAGGCGTTTCGGACCCAGGAACTGGAAAAAACCGAGCAGATACAGAATTACCAGAATACCCGGGAAAGTGAAGAAAACGACCTGATCGCCGGCCAAGGAGCTTTTGACGAGATCAAGCGTCTGATCGATCTGGCGGCCGACAGCGACGCCCCCGTTCTCATCACCGGTGAAACCGGAACAGGCAAAAACGTTGTGGCGCGCGCCATCCACCAGAAAAGCGCCCTCCCGGCGCGGCTTTTTCTCACGGCGAATTGTGCGGCATTTCCGGAAAATCTTATTGAAGCAGAATTATTCGGATCGGAAAGAGGGGCGTTTACAGGGGCCAGTACGAGCCGGAAGGGCATCTTTGAATTGGCGGAAGGTGGAACCCTTCTTTTGGATGAAATCGGTTCAATGCCGATTCATCTCCAGACCAAGCTTTTAGGAGTCCTCGAAGAGAAAAAAATTCGTCGCATCGGGGGGGAAACCGTCAAGCCCGTCAATGTTCGTGTGATCGCCGCCGCCAACAACGATCTGGAAAAAGCCGTCAGAGAGAAAACCTTCAGAAACGATTTATATTACCGTTTGAGCGTGATTCGCATTCATCTGCCGCCGCTTCGAGAAAGAAAAGAAGATATTCCGAAACTCTGTGAGTATTTTCTTGGGAAAATGTCCCGCGACTCAGGCGTTTGCCTCTCCGACACGGAACTGTCTCGGCTGATGGACTATGAATGGCCTGGAAATGTCCGTGAATTGAAAAACGTCATCGAAAGATCGCTGATCGTTCAACGCGGTCAACCGCTTCGCCCCTCCCTTCTCTTGCGCGCCGGTATACCACTGGCCCAGACGGTATCCCCCGGGCAAGATCATGAGGACATCATTCCTCTTGAAGAAATGGAAAAAAAGTGCATCAGCCAGGCGCTCAAGAAATATCAAGGTAACTACACCCAGTCCGCCAGAGCCTTGGGCATTTCTTTGTCCACGCTCAAAAGAAAGGTCAAGACGTATAACCTCTGAGAGACATGGGGACGTGCCTCGCGCGTTTTTCACTCAAAATGAATCATCCATCTTGAAACCGATCCAAGGTTTCGGGCAGGCGTTTTATGACAACTGATGGATATCATTGAGTGATCATAATGTTGTCTTCCAGGCATATCCTTTGCTAGTATTCCTCAGAACGATTTCGGCGATTGTGTCGAAAGAATTTTGGGATGTCCTGAAAAAAACGCGATAAGCACGACCGGTTGGGTTAAACGATATGTCAGCAGGAAATAACCACCCATTCACGCGCGAAGGCAAACCGGCAGGCCCGGCCGATACCCGGAAGGTTCTCATCGTCGACGACGAAGAAACGTTGCTTTTGAGCATTGACGATGGATTGAGCATTTACAAGCAATATTTCACGCTCCTGACAGCGACCAACGGTATGGATGCGGTGAAAATTTTGAAGTCCAAAGAGAAGATCGATCTGGTCGTCACGGATCTCAAAATGCCCCGAATGGATGGCTTTGAACTTCTCACCTACATCCAGAGAAACTTTCCTCACATTCCCGTGATTCTCATGACGGCTTACGGTACGCCGAAAATTGAAGAGATCATCAAATCCATGGGGATTTTCGGCTACCTTGAAAAACCACTGGACATCAATACCATCGCCGACACCATTCTTGAGGCGTTGAAGATTAGGAACCGGTGATTTTCGACCGAGGGAATGACAGGATTTATTCATGGCAAAAATGGGCCCTTTCAGCAAAAAGACGACCAAAGAAGAACTCTCGGAAGCGCCGCAGGTCGAGGAACTTTTAAAAAACCTTGAGTTCCATAAAACCCTTCAGAGCATCATCACGCGGATCGCCGCCGCTGCAAGCTTGCGCGATATTCTGGTTGACATCAAGGAGGACATCCGCAATCTCTTTAAAATCCACATTTTGACGATCTATCTGATCGACAGACCCAAAAACGAAATTTTCACCCAATGGGACGACGGCCGAGAAATCCGCTTTCCCATCAATTATTCGACATTGGCAGGCTGTGTCGCCCAAAAAAAGCGAATGGTCCATATCGCCGACGCCTATAATGAACACGAAATAAGAAAAATTCACGACCTTCTCGCCATTGATCGGACCATGGATAAGAAAACGGGGATTCCAACCGGTCAGATCATCGCGGCCCCCATCATGCACGACCATCTTGTTCTGGGCGTCTTGGAAATCATGAACAAGAAAGGCGGCGACGATATCACCGATTATCACCAGATTTTCCTCGACGAAATCATCGTCGCCCTGTCTAAAGCCCTTTTCGCTCACTTCAGCTTCGCAGAGATCAAACAAAGGCAGGGGGCGAAATATCAAACGTTGATTGAAAGCGGTTTGATCACCTCCATCGACCTGGACAACGTCTTGAAAGAAGCGACCGAAAGCGGAGAAGAGATCGCTTCTATTTTGATGGCCCGCTACGCGATTTCGAAAACCGACATCGGTGGAGCCCTTGCCTCCCACTACTCCTGTCCGTTCGTCGCATACAGTGATGATCTCCCCATTCCCCGCGACCTCTTGATCGGTATCGAGAAATACACCCTTCTCAACATGATGTGGGTTCCGATCAAAGTGGTCAAAGGGATCATCCACGTGGCCATCGACGACCCTTCCGACCACATTCGGAAAAGCAAAATTGAGGACATTCTGGAAACCAAATCGATCCAGTATGATGTCGCCCTGGCCTCCGATATTTTGCGCTACATCAACCGTTTTTATTACTCGGCGGAAGAGGCTATCCCGGAAAACGGGATCCCTCAAGCCGATCGGATCTCCAAGCAACCCCCTCCCCGTTCCCTCGATACCCAAGACGATCGGCAAACCGCCCGTCCTGAGGTCCGACAAACATCTCCGCCGACAAAACGGGAGCCCTCCTTATCGACAGACCGTGTCGTCCATCAGAACACGTCTCGGGCGACGCCATATCGTCAGCCGATCACCCCGACCGGCCCCGGCCTGGCGTCAAGCGTTCCCCCCAAAAATACAATCGAGCCTGCCGGCGGCAAGCCTTCTGAAAGGCCCCAACCGATTCAACCCAAATCGGGCGATGGACATCAGACAGACAGCCCCTCCCTCGAGCCTTTAAGCGGGATTGTTTACCAAGCGTACAGCCGCCATGCGTCGGACATTCATCTGGAGCCGGATCCTGTCGCCCGCCAAGTCACGCTGCGGATGAGAATCGACGGCCAATTTTCAGGTTCCCAGACGATTTCTTTGGCGGAATACGAAACATTGGCGCGACAAATCAAAACACTCAGCCATTGCGGGGCGCTCGACACGCCCACGCTTCAACACGGTAAATTGAGCCTGAAGAGACCGTCAGGCGACGATTTACATCTGCGTGTTTCCCTGATCCCCACCCGGTCGGGGATGGAAGACATCGTCATTCATCTATCGAATCGACTCAGGAAAATACCCCTTGAGCTCTTGGGCCTGTCGGAGAAAGCCTATACCGACATGGTCACTCTCCTTCGCCAACCGAGAGGGTTGATCTTGATCACAGGCCCTGTGGAATCGGGCGTCACGACAACCCTTCACGCCTGTCTCGACAATATCAACTCTCAGGAGGTCAAAATCTGGACCGCAGAGGACCCCGTCGAAATTGTTCAAGCCGGGTTGAGACAAGTTCAAATCGATCCGCAGAAAGGATGGGATTTCCCCGCCGTCCTGCATTCTTTTTTGCAGGCGGACCCTGACGTGATGATGGTCAGCCGGATCGATGACCCCGCCACGGCGAAACTCTCCATGAAGGCGTCCGTCAAGGGGCTGCTCGTGCTTGGCTCTTTGTGGGCGGAAAGCATTCCAGATGCCATCGAACGTTGCCTGGAGATGGCCAAGGACAGCCACCTTTTATTCGCCGACGCGATCCTGGCGATCGTTCAACAACGGCTGATCAAAACCCTCTGCCCGAAATGCAAGGAAAAATACCATCCCGGTCAAGAGGAATACATCGAGCTTTCTCGGCTTTACGGAAAAGAAAATTTTGAACGTCTGCATCCGCCTTATTCCAACGCGCTGGGCTTTTTCCGCCCAAAGGGATGCCCGGATTGCCGACAGACAGGATACCTCGGACGCACGTGCATTTCCGAAACCATGATTTTCACCTCTCAGATCAAACGGATGATTCGCCGAAAAGAATCCCCTGCGCTCATTTACGAGGAAGCCGTTAAATCGGGGATGACCACCCTCATGCAAGACGGCATCACGAAGGTCATCCAAGGTCTAAGCGACAGCAGGCACGTGAGACTTTCTTGCCTGGGATAGAAATCACGACACTTTTTGTTTCAACTCGTTGAGTTTGTTGAGGGCCTCGAGGGGGGTCATGGACGATAGATCGAGCGCGCGAAGCTCCTGGAGAACGGCGTC
>CAZPTW010000172.1:0-6650 GCA_964589235.1 uncultured Smithella sp.
CCGAACTTTTCATACCTCAAACTTGGTATTGTTTTCCCTCTTCCTGAAAAAATGATTCGTGATTTTGCTGCGAAGGTACGAAAAATCTATGTGGTCGAAGAACTCGATCCTTATTTGGAAGACCAAATCAAGGCGATGGGCATTCAAGTGACCGGGAAAAATATTTTCCCTTATACGAATGAATTTGATCCAGGTGTAATCCGAAAGGCAATGACCTCGGAACTTTTAAAATCGGAATCACCATATAAGGGGGATTTGGCCGTACGTCCACCGAATCTCTGTCCAGGTTGCCCTCACCGTGGGTTGTTTTACGCCCTCAAAAAGTCCAAAGCCTATGTCCATGGTGATATCGGTTGTTATACTCTTTCTTATCTAAAACCTTTGGAAGGTCTCCATTCCTGTATATGCATGGGAGCGAGTATCGGTATGGCCCACGGAATGAGCAAAGCGCTCGGCGAAAAAGGGAAGGGTAAGGTTGTCGGTGTCATTGGTGATTTAACGTTCCTACATTCGGGGATCACCCCTCTTTTGAATATGGCTTACAACCAAAGCGAAGCTCTGATTATGATTCTAGACAACAGTACTACTGCCATGACAGGGATGCAAGACCATCCCGGTACTGGATATACTTTGATGAAAAAAGAAACGAAAAAGGTTGATTTGAAATTATTAGTCTCCGCTCTAGGGATTGAAAATATCAAAATCATCGATCCATACAACCTGAAAGAGGCAAGGGATGCAATTAAAGAAGAGCTAGCAAAATCAGGTCCTTCGGTCATCATATCCCAACACCCCTGCGTCCTATTTAAAAGGGCCAATATCACCCCTAAACCCGCACTCAAAGTCGATCCTGGAAAGTGTGAGGGCTGCAAAGCCTGCCTGGATCTCAATTGCCCCCCTATTGCTTGGAAACAGGGTGTCACAAAAGAAGGTTCTAAAAGAAAGGGAATCGCCATCATTGACGAAAGTATATGCAACGGATGCGGATTATGTGCGCAGGTTTGCAAATTCAACGCGATTATATAAGATTATAAATACAAGGAAAAATAAATGACAGATCATAAAGTGAAGAGCGTACTGTTCGCCGGCGTCGGTGGTCAGGGCATTTTAAGAGCGAGTGATATTATGTGCGAAGCGATGATGGAAGCAGGGTTCGACGTTCGTAAAAGTGAAGTCCATGGGATGGCACAACGTGGCGGCTGTGTCACGAGTCATGTCAGATATGGTGAAAAAGTCTATTCGCCATTGGCAGAGGCCGGAAGTATCGACACGCTGCTTTCTTTTGAAAAGATGGAGACACTTAGATATTTGAATTTATTAAGCAAAGATGCATCGATTATTCTCAACACAGAAGAGATCAATCCCCCTGCGGTAAACATGGGTGACATGCCATATCCCGAAGATGTTGTGGGGTTCTTAAAAAATAACTACAGAAAAGTGATTGCTTTAAATGCATCGAGTCTTGCTGGAAAGGCAGGGAACGTTAAAGCCGCCAATATTGTTTTACTTGGAGCTATCGCAAAGTCAATCGATGTCGATAAATCGATTTGGCTGCAAGTGATCGAACGGTCGTTTCCCCCAAAACTTATCAATTTAAATTTGAACGCTTTTCAAATGGGATTTGATGCTTAAATTGATCGCAAAAATCTGTTTTTGAAAAGGAATCTCTCATGGCTGAAGACTATTATCAGGTATTGGGTGTTGATAAGAAAGCGACGGCAGACGATATTAAAAAGGCTTATCGAAAACTGGCCGTGAAATGGCATCCAGATAAAAACCCAAATAATAAAGCGGCTGCGGAAGAAAAATTTAAAAAAATCAGTGAGGCTTACGCGGTTCTCAGCGACCCTAAGAAAAGAGAACAATACGATCAGTTCGGGTCTGCCGATCAATTCCGTCAGCAATACTCTCAAGAGGATATCTTTAGAGGATTTGATCTCGATGAAATCCTAAGGAGTTTTGGGTTCGGGAGTTCCCGAGGCGGAACACGTACCACTTTCCGTACCGGTACAAGAAGGAACGAGATCTATCAAGATTTCGAAGATCCATTCGCCGGCATTTTCGGTGGAATGGGTGGCGGAAGGCACTCGTATGCCAACATGCCGCAAAAGGGACAAGACGCAGAATATAACCTATCAATATCACTTGAAGAATCTGTTTTCGGCGCAGACAAGAAAATATCTTTTCAACTGGGAAATCACATCGAAGATATTAACGTTAAAATTCCGCCCGGGATCAGTTCAGGTAAAAAACTCCGACTTCCAGGGAAAGGTTTGCCAGGCTATAACGGCGGTCCGAATGGAGATTTATATTTAAATATCAATATATTGCCGCATCCAATCTTTGCCAGAGACGGAAACGATCTCTACATCGAGAAAACAATTAAATTCACACAGGCCGCATTGGGCACATCCATTGATGTTCCGACTTTGGATGGAACAACAAAACGCTTGAAAATTGCTCCAGGTACTCAAAATAATACAAAAATTAGAATGAAAGGTTTCGGTGTTCCGGGGTTGAAAGGAGCCCCGAAGGGAGATCAATATGTCAAAATCAATGTTGAAGTGCCAAAACGTTTGAATGAAAAACAACTTAAATTGATCGAAAAATTGGCTGAAGAAGGATTATAACTGAGCAAGTGACCAAAACATAGAACTAAGCGCCGGGAAATATGCGATTCCCGGCGCTTTTTGTTTTGATGATTGCCTATTATAAAGTCTGATAATATATGTTATGTAAACATAATTAATTTTTTATATGAATTCGACGTCCCCCGTGACTCCCATTTTATCTCCGACAATGATAATCAGCCCCAGAACGCCTGATAAACTTTTTCCAAACTCTAAAGCTCTGTTGATATCATCCTTTTTTTTAACCCTGTTTCCGATTGCCGACGCTGCAGCATCGGCCAACGTTGGGGAATGAGATATCACGCATACGGCATCTGCAATGCCAAAACTCAAAGATGGTCCCACTGTTGCCGATGATGTACATATACCTATTGGAGTTTTACTCGATTTTATAAGTAATTTTGTATGATAACTTAAAGGTGATTCTCCAGCAAAAATAGATACTATCGAATTATTAATCGTTTTCAGAAATATATCGCCCCCATTTTCAATAACAATATTCGAGCTGAGTTCCATCAGATCATTTCCAACAAATTCAGCCACAGCACCTGCAACGGCAGCCATCGGCCCGACGCCGCATATTTTTGCACATGCCAACATCTTTCTCACGATGGCCGGCGCCAAAGGATCTTCTGGTAACGGGAGAAGCGTCGTACGAAATATCGGGACTCGCAAAATATAATTTTCTATTGAATTCCGATACCTTAACAATGATTGAAAGGCGGGTTCATAAAGATTCTGATCTGACCCTATAAATAAGTCGCTTTCGCCGATCTTAACTTGATAATGAATAAGATTATCGTTATTTATTAATGATCTATATCGTCTTTCCTCATATTTTACTTTCATCAGCAATAGATCGTGCTTCCTTCACCTAGAATACTATCTGCTTCTCTTTTCATTCGGTCACAAATTTCGATACGCCCCGCTTCTCCAAGACTGATGATCGTCTCAGATTTTTCACTCACAATGTGTACATAACTCTCGTATTTACCTCGATATTTCTTAATCACTTCGCTTAAAGACAAGATTTTATCCGGAGAAACGCGATCGGCATTCACATGGAAACGCACTTGCTTGTAGGGATTTTCCAGGGCTTTCCTCAACGCGATCACGTCATTGGCTATAAGTTTGAAATTTTCTTCATTATTTTCGCCTGATCCTTGAACGTCAACCGATCCTGAAACAACGATGGGTTCATCGGCGTGAAGTAATTCATAAAATTTCTTATAAATGTCAGGCCAAAAAATGATGTCTAAAGAACCATGTAAATCTTCCAAAATAATATTGCACATGACATCTTTTTTCTTGGTCAAACGCTCAGACAGAGAACTGATAACGCCAGCTATCGTTATGTTTTCTTTATCTCTTTTACTTTTAATCGTGGCGGTATCACAGTTCGAGACAAACCGAAGCTGATCGGCGTAACCGTGCAGAGGGTGGCCGGAGATGTAAAATCCCAAAGTTTCCTTTTCCAAAGATAGAAGTTCTTTTCTTTCCCATTCAGGAACTTCAGGAATCACATACTCCCCTCCCCCATTGGATGAGGAAGTTCCTTTGTTAAATAAATCATCAAAAATACTGACTTGATTGCTCTGCATCTCTCTTTGTTTACGCTGAGCCTCCTCCATCGCCCCGTCGAGTGCCTCCATAAGTTGCCGACGTTTATAACCAAGAGTATCGAAGGCGCCACATTTGATTAAACTCTCAATAACCCTTTTGTTGACTTTACGTAAATCCACCCTGCTTAAAAAATCCATAAACGATGTATACTTAGATTGTTTTCTCATCGCAATGACGGATTCGATTGCAGCTTCGCCAACATTTTTAACTGCGGTTAGTCCAAAACGAATATGATTGCCGGAAATGCTAAAATCTTTATCCGATTCATTAATGTCCGGTGGTAGGATATTAATTCCCATTTCTTTGCAATTGGACATGTGCTTGATAATTTTGTCTCGGTTGTCCTTCTCACTCGTCAGGAGAGCCGCCATAAAAGCGACGGGATAATGAGCTTTGAGGTAAGCTGTTTGATAGGTAATCATCGCATAGGCGGCACTGTGGGATTTATTGAAACCGTATTCCGCGAAAGTCTCCATCCGATCCCAGATGATTTTCGCTTTGTTTTCGTCAATGTTTAATTTCTTTGCGCCATTGAGAAATTTCGGCTTTTCTTTTTCCATATCCGCCACTTTTTTTTTGCCCATCACTTTACGAAGCGTATCGGCTTGAGACATGGAATACCCGCCAATGACGTTGGCGATTTGCATAACTTGTTCCTGATACAGAATGATGCCGTAGGTTTCTTTCAAGATAGGTTCTAATTGCGGAAGTTCATAGGTGATTTGCTGTTTCCCCTGCTTACGCGCAGTGAAATCGTTAATCATTTTCATGGGACCTGGGCGGTAGGCGGCAATAAGCGCGATGATATCTTCGATACAGTCCGGTTTGAAATTGACCAAAAGATCTTTCATTCCTAAACTTTCCAGCTGAAAAACCCCGTCCGTCTCCCCTCTCATCAAAAGCTTATAGGTTTCAATGTCATCCAGAGGTAGATTATTGATATCCAAATCGATCCCATTGTATTCTTTTATAAATCTGACGGCGTTTTTAATAACGGTGAGGGTTTTTAGGCCAAGAAAGTCGAACTTGGTCAGTCCGACTGTTTCGATATCTTTCATTGTAAATTGCGAAACTATATCTTCTTTTGGGGCAAAAAGCGGCACTCTTTCGATCAGAGGGACGTCTGAAATTACGACACCGGCCGCATGTATGGAGGAGTGTCTATTCAGACCTTCTAAAATCAGAGATAGTTTTAATAATTTATCGATCTGAGGATTCTTTTTTCGCTCGCCTTCAAGCCTTGGTTCCAGTTTTAAAGCTTCTTCGAGTTTAATGTTAGGAACATCCGGAACAAGCTTGGCGATGCGATCAACTTCTCCGTATGGTATATTCAGAGCTCTGCCGACATCCCGAATGACACCTTTGGCAAGCATCTTTCCAAAAGTGCCGATTTGCGTCACCCTTTCTTTCCCGTACTTCTCCGTCACGTACTTGATGACTTCGCCACGGCGTTCCTGGCAGAAATCGATATCGATGTCCGGCATGCTGATACGATCGGGGTTGAGAAAACGCTCAAAGAAAAGTCCATACCGCAATGGATCGATATCCGTGATACGGATAGCAAACGCGACTAAAGAACCTGCGGCGGATCCACGTCCAGGTCCTACGGGGATATCGTTGTGCTTGGCATATTTTATAAAGTCCGATACAATCAAAAAATATCCCGCAAACCCCATCTTTTTGATCACATCAAGTTCGTAAAAAAGGCGTTTTTGGTATTTTTCGCGTGTCGTCGCCTCGTCATCTTTAGAATATTTTAAAATAGCGGGCATCCTCTTTTCGAGGCCTTCCACGGCTTTTCTCTCTAAGTAAGATTCAAGGGTTTCCTCAGGATTTTTTATTTCATATTTAGGTAAAAAGAAATTCCCGAATTCAAACGTCATATCACAGCGGTCAGCAATTAATAAAGTATTTTCAATTGCTTCCGGCATATCTTTAAACAAATACTTCATCTCTCCCGGCGATCGGACATAGAATTGATCCGTCGAGAGAGACATACGGTCTTTATCTTCGATCGTTTTACCTGTCTGGATGCATAAGAGAACGTCATGCGCTTCGGCATGATCTGCATTGAGATAGTGACAATCATTTGTCGCCACCAGAGGAACAGATAATTCTCTACTCAGCGCGATAAGTCCTTCATTGGCGATTTTTTGCTCAGGAATGCCGTTTTGCATGATTTCAAGATAAAAATTTTCCCGACCGAAAATCTCCAGGTACTCATTCAAGGCTCTTCTGGCATCCTTCATGTTGCCTCTGACGATATGCGCGGCAATTTCACCATGCAGGCATGCGCTGCAGGCGATGAGTCCTTCCGAGCATTCGCGTAAGAGGTCTTTGTCAACACGCGGTCGATAATAAAATCCTTCGATATAGGCAAGTGATGTCAGCTTCATT
>CAZPTW010000173.1:0-6616 GCA_964589235.1 uncultured Smithella sp.
TAATCCGCAAAATTGTTGGTTCTCGACTCGCTTGCGCCATTTTCTTTATATTCGTCGCATCATGATGTATTATTCGTCAGCCGCAAGAAAAAGCCGAAACATGACGCAGCCCAGAATTGACATTCCCATGGACCCCATCAGAGTTATTCGCTCGGAATGAAAGGTGGATGTTTGCAGAGCACGAGGCCCTCTATGCAACGGAACGAAAGCCGAGAACCGGCCTATTGCGGGAAATGCTCGATGCAGAAAATGCCATATCGGCGTTGCTCGCCGGCTGCAAATTTCATGAGTTTCAAAAGATCGAAGGTTCGGAAACGTCGTGGAGCGGGACATGGAAATGATCGGCGGGGTCGAAAAGCGCATCACCGAAAGTTTTCAAAGATCTCATCCCGAAATGTCATGGAGGAACATCATAGGGCGGCGTAATGTTTTGACCCATGAATACGGTGAAGTTCAAAACGAAAGAACCTGGGGCGTCGCCACAAAAAGAATTCCAAAACTTATTGCATGAGAAGCGCCTTTGCTGCCCCAGCTCAAACCGGGTGAAGAAGACTGAATAGAATTCATCTTTTCTTTCTTGTCTTCAATCAGCATAGCTTCATGACGCTGTCCCCAGCCCATAGAGTCCATCAGATCCGTTTCGGATCAATGCCGAACTTGGCAACTCTCAAGCCCATCATACGCTCGCTGATGCCCAGGGCGCGGGCGGCTTTTGCCATGTTGCCGGACGATTCCTCCAGGGCCTCCACAATCAATCCCCTTTCGACGGCATCGAGTGTTTCACCCAGCGTTCCGCAGTTTCTTGTCGTAAGATTCGCCGCCTCCTTCTGTATGTGCGCCGGGAGCTGATGGCGATGAATCAGTCCGTCCGTTGTGAGAATGATTGCGCGCTCGATGCAGTTTTCCAGTTCACGCACATTCCCGGGCCAGTCATAGCGCTTGATGAGCGACAGGGCGGCATCGGATATGGCTTTTACCTGCTTGCCGATTTCCCGGCTGTATTTTCCCACGAAGTAATGCGCCAGAAGCGCAATATCCGCCTTGCGCTCGCGCAGTGGGGGAACCGTGACGGGAAAGATATTCAATCGATAGTAAAGATCTTCGCGAAACCGGCCTTCGCGCACCTGCCCTTCCAGATTGCGGTTGGTCGCGGCAATCACGCGGACATTGGCTTTAAGCGTTACGCTGCCGCCTACACGCTCGTATTCCTTTTCCTGAAGGATGCGCAGGAGTTTGGCCTGAAGCGCCAGCGTCAGCTCGCCGATCTCATCCAGAAAGATGGTTCCCTCCTCCGCCATTTCAAAGCGACCGATGCGTTTGGTCGTCGCCCCCGTAAAAGCCCCTTTTTCATGCCCGAACAGCTCACTTTCGATCAGGTTTTCCGGCAGTGCCGCGCAATTCACCTTGAGGTAAGGTTTGGCGGCCAGATGAGAATGATAATGAATCGCCTGCGCCACCCGCTCCTTGCCGACGCCGCTTTCTCCCAAAATGAGCACCGTGGCGTTGGTTTTGCTGACCTTGTCAATGAGCTCATACACATCCAGCATCGGTCGGCTCTTGCCGATGATGGACTGAGGACCGAACTTGCCGGTCAGTTCGTCATAAAGCCGCCTGTTTTCGCTTTTCAGCGTCGCCACTTCCTCCTGAGCCAGTTGGCGAAGTCGCGCGGCCTGCGAAATGCAGGAGGCGATAATCGAAAGCAGCCGGACATCCCTGTCGCAGAGGAATTCCTCAAGGTACGGCCTGTCCACAGAAAGCGCGCCGATCACTTCCGCGCCGATTTTGATCGGCACGCAGATGAAGGTCACAAAACGTCCGTCGAGGTTTCTGCGGGCGCCGGTGCGATCAAGAAATTGGGGTTCATCCGATATGCGGGGAACGACGATTTCGCGACCCGTATCAATTACCTGCCCGGTAATGCCTTCCCCCAAGCGGTACCTGCCGCGGGCCTGCTCTTCCGGCAAAAGGCCGTAGGCTTCATCGATGAAGATCTCACCTGTGTCCCGATTGAGGATCGTAATGGAACCGCGCAGAATGTGCAGATACTCGGCCATCAGCGGCAGCACGGGCTTGAGCGCGTCATGCAGGTCGAGGATTTCGGAAAGCCTGCGGCTGATCTCAAAAAGCAGTTTCAGTTCTTTGATTTCGTGGGAAGCTCCCGGGCTCGTCTCAGTCATCTTCATAATCGCCCCTTCTACAGGTCCATCGTGATTCCGGCATCCATGGGTTGGACCGGATCAAGCGTCCATCTCTCGTCATTTCGCATGCCGTTCCCTGGAAATATCAATTTCAAGTGAACTGCGAAGAGCGTGCCATGTCGGAATAAAACACCCGGCAGGCTTGCCCGTAAAAATATTTTACACTGATATATCCTTCGATACGCCATTCGGCAGGGGGAGAAGGTCCTCATCACCCCACGCATAATTTTGTTTTTTTGAAGGATTTCCGCTTCGCCGCCATCGGTTTTTGCTCCGGATTTCCGACAAATAAGTTTTCGAATGTCGATAAATGTACAATTTCGTACTATTTAAATCGCGCAAATAGCATCTGTTTTATATGATATATCAAATACTTATGTGTGCGCGTCTCTTTCGCTGTCTCCCATGATCTAGTCAAAGGCGTAGGAACAGACGTTTTGAGGGGGTATTTATCGTGAGTTCAGGAAATACAGCGTGGATCGTCATCGCCGGCGTTGGGCCCGGACTTTGGCGGTATCATCGGCAGATTGGACTGGACGGGATTTTTTTGGGGGGCAGTGCCCTAAAAGGTTCCCTCCATTTTTTAGGCGGATTCAACTTGAGCTTTATGTTCGGCATTCAGTTTGACCTTTAGGACAGGGTCAAGGATCATCCAGGGGGGCCTTTTTTGTTCCATGGCGGGGAGGTAAAATCGAAAAGAAGAAAACAGGAAGGATTGAAAGCCCTCGTGCCCGAGGATGAAGGTCTTTTGATGCCGATGGACAAGGGTTTGTTTATTTTTAAAGGCAGGACGACAGATTTGAAATCGCCATCGGAAATGTCGCCTTCCTGTCCGGTATCCCATTCCCGATAGGCACGCCGTCCGGAGTGCTTCCCTCTTACCAGTCGCGTCTGACGGCCGACCAATTGCGGACGGTAAGGCTGGTAGGACAGGTCATTTTGCAAAAGTCCGTGACTGTGAATGCCGGATTCGTGCGTGAAGATCAGGCTGCCGGTGACCGGTTTATCCGCCGGGATGCTTCGTCCGCAAAGTTTGGCCACATGAGAGCAAAGCGCCTGAAGCTTTTCGGGGCGAATACGGCAGGATTTGCCCGCCGCCAAAGGCAGTCCCAGTGCGACTTCTTCCAGCGGCGCATTGCCCGCACGCTCGCCCAGGCCGTTGACGGTAACGCTTAAGGCCTGAGCGCCGGCCTGAGCAGCGGAAATGGCGTTGGCTGCGGCCATCCCGAGGTCGTTGTGTCCATGAAATTCGATATCCAGGTTTTGCGATACCGCACGCAAAACCCGCACCAGTCGCATCACCCGCATGGGTGAAGCAATGCCGACCGTATCGGCAATTCTCAGGCGCGTTGCCCCGCAGGCCGCGGCACTCTCGGCAAAGCGCCACAAAAATTTCAGATCGGTTCGTGTGGCGTCAAGTGCGCCGACTGACACTTGCGAAAACTCTTTGCGCGCGAAGGAGATCAGATCTTCGAGTGTTTTAAAGACCCACCCTTCATCTTTGCCGATCGTCTTCAAAAGGGGGGCCGAAACGGGAAAACTGATATGCACACCGTTTGCAGTCGTTGAACATGCGGCTTCAAGATCATCGCGGCGCGCCCGGCACCAGCTGGACAGTTTGCAGGGAAGACCGAGTTTTACGATATTTTGAATGACGCGGCACTCTTCCGTTCCCATTGCCGGAGTGCCCGCCTCTAGTTCGTCTGCGCCGGCCTCGGCCAGCATTTCCGCGAGTTGTAATTTGTCACGAGGGCTGAAAGCAACCCCCGGCGCTTGTTCACCGTCACGCAGGGTGGAATCGATGATGTAGATGTCCTTTCCCATGGTTTCAATCGTTATTCAACTTTAAATAGAATCCGCGCATAGAACTTTCGAAGAACCGGTGTCTTGTATAAAAAGCCAGTGCGGGCCGGTTACGGCGGTCCGCCAGCAGTTGAATGCGCTTGGCGCCTTTTTCCAACGCCCAATCCTTGATCGCCTCCAGAAGCGCCGTTCCAACCCCAATTTGACGGTATTTTTCACGGACGATCATATCCTCCAGAAGCGCAGCGTAACCGCCTGCCGCCGTGGAGACGACCAGCTGCGCCGTCACCATGCCGAACATGCCCCCTGATTCGTCCACCGCGACGTAGACCATGCGTTTGTCGCTGTCGGACAAAAGGAGATCCAGGCCCCCCCTCTGCTTTTCGTGATCGATCTCAAAATCCGTCTCGATGGAAAATAGCTCGGCAAGCAGAGGAATCATCGCGTCTACATCGGTCTTGCTTGCTCGCCGGATCATTATCTTCATGGGTCATCCTCCGTCTTACCGCGCCGGCGCACGCCTCCGGGCAAATGGGCAACATCCGGCGCAGGGGCAATGGCGCTTTACAGCCAGTTTTTATCCATTTTGCCATCCACGACCGGTACAATGGCATCGGCCAAGGCAAAGGCTTCCATCAAATCATGCGTTTCATAAATCATCGGCGACGGTGTCTGTTCTCTTGTGTCCTTGCAGGCAAAAGAGGCATTGTCCAGAAGGCTCTGTCCTCCTGAAAGACATCGCCTAAGCCCCTCTTTTGCACCGGCAGGTTGGTGCCGGCAAGCGAATCATACCAGACTTCCAATCCGCATGTGATAAACCCTTCGTCGGGTTTATCGAGCCCGGCAATAATTCTTAAAATCGGTGTTTTTCCAGCGCCGCAATGACCAATCAGCGCGTGAAGCTCATGCTCCGGAACACGAAAACTCCGATTCAGATCGAAATGTCTTAAGCGTTTTTTCCTGTCAATATTCAGCGTCATCGTCCGGACCTTTCATTTCACTCAATTCCCTGAAAACCGGCATATAGGCCTCGGCAGCGATCGCATGATTTTTTCTTCGTCCCAGGCCGATCCGTTTTCATCCTCCCGTATGATTAGGACGATAACATACGCGCAACACCTTATCATAACGACTCCCCGGTAAAACCTTGGAAGCGCCTCAGGCAATCAGATAATGTTCAGCCGCTCTGCCATCTTCCAGCGCGTCGAGAATTTCATCGATCGCTTCTTCGTTTTCCACTTTGCCATACCAGTAGTTTTCCGGATACTGCACCAGCGCCGGTCCGCGGTCGCATACTTTCAGGCAGCCGGTGCTGGAAACGACCACGTCGGACAGGCCCCGGTCGGAAAGTTCGGTCACAAGGTATTGCAGCAAATGGAGAGATTCCTTCTTGTGGCAGACGCCCTGCGGTTCTCCGGACGCCCGGAAACTCGCGCAGACAAAAATATGATGTTTCGGTTTTTGCATTTTATTCCTCCGTCTTCACTAATTTCTCTTTCTATATTCCATATTTTGATATCCTTTCGACTTTGAAGGATCACGAAGTGGCAAGGAGGAGGCGCCGCAGACGTATTGCAAATACGTCGAGGGTGCCGACTTCGGTGCCATCAAAGTTAGCCGATAAAAACGCGGGGAAATTACCCGCAGCCCATGCCGGTTCCCATACACGCTTTCCCCAGGCCGCAGCGGCCGGCCGTGCGCAAAAGCACTTTGGGAACTTCTTCACCCTTCAAAATGGCTCCCACACCTTCGGCGATCATGCCTTCCATGGTCAGGACCCGCAGCCCCGAAGCTTCCAGAGCGCGATGTGGATTGGGACCGACTCCGCAGGCCAGCACCGCGCTGCAATCCTTCAGCATCTCCGCCATATCCGCCCAACGCCGGTCGCCGGTTCCGGCAGGCGGCGTTTTACGCTTTTCGATGAGCCGGATGCCGCCGTTTTCGTCTTTTCCATAAATCCACAGAACATGGGCTTCGCCGAGATGCTGATTGACAAAGAGGCCTTCCCGGCTGGCCACCCCCACATGGGGACGGTTTTCGGCCGGTGGAAATCTGGCCGCATCGTCCAGCATTTTCTGAATGCCGCCGTCTTGGTTCTCTCCGATGAGTCCCGCCGCATCCGCACGGCAGCGCGCGCAGTGCGTCATTTGTGAAATGTACTGTCCGGCCTGACGGCGCAAATCATGGATCACCGCAGGCGCAGGCGGCGCAATCGCTTCAAAGGCCGTTCCCTCAATCTGGTACATGGGGATGCAGTTCATAATGTCCACGCCGATTTTTTTCATCATCCGGGCAATGTTTAGCACTTGGCCGTCGTTAATGCCGGGAATCACCACCGTATTGACTTTGACCGTCACCCCCAGCGCCTTGAGCTTCAAAATCCCTTCCATCTGATTTTGCGCAATGATCCGGGCGGCATCCACGCCCCGATACATTTTCCGTCTACAGCGGGCCCAGGCGTAAATTTTCGCCCCGATGTCCGCATCGAGTGTGTTAACCGTCACTGTCACATGGCTTACGTTGAGCTTTGCCAGGTCTTCGGCGTAACGGGGTAGTTCCAGGCCGTTCGTCGCCACGCACAAAATCACGTCGGGATATTTTCGCCGAACCAGGCG
>CAZPTW010000174.1:0-6608 GCA_964589235.1 uncultured Smithella sp.
TTTATCCATGGCGGCCGTTGCCGAAAGCGCAAGTCGACTGCAGGAACTGGCTCGCGGCGGCGACGTCCAGGGCATGATTTCAACCCTAAAACGCCTTTCAGCGGAAATCAAATCCACACGCGAATGGATGACACAATGGGCCCAAACAGAAAGAGAGCTTCCCGGAAAAGAAACCGTCCCCGCTTCGGTCGATCGTCACTCGATTTCCGAAATATTCAGAGAATTCGATTGCTTGCTCAAAAAATCGGATTTGCGGGCCCAAGCTTTTTTCAATGAATGGAAGAGATACATTCAAGGCAATCATGTCGATGCCGACATTGATATCATGGAGCAACTTTTAACGAATCTCGAATACGGCAAAGCAGCCGACGTTTTGTCCGGAATCGCCGTAAAATTAAACATGGATTTAGGAGGTAACCAAATTGAACACTGACACCTTGATGCAAACCATTCTCATCATCGACGACGAAGTCACCAATATTTCCGTTCTCAACGAATTGCTTCAACCCCATTATAACGTTCTTTTCGCCAAGGATGGAAAAACCGGTTTGAAAATCGCTTCCTCCTCGTCGCGCCCCGATCTGATTTTGTTGGATATTATCATGCCCGAGATGGACGGGTATCAAGTCATTCAAATGCTGAAAAGCGACGAGTCCATGAGCAAAATCCCCGTCATCTTCATCACGGCCAAAGGCCAAGAAGAGGATGAAGCCAAAGGGTTTGAACTGGGCGCGGTGGACTATATCACCAAACCCTTTAAGCCGGTCGTCGTCAAAGCCAGAATTAAATCCCATCTGGAGCTCAAACGCCACAGGGATTTCGTGGAATGGATGCTCAAGGAGCGGACCAAAGAACTCCAACAACTTGAAAAAGAATACATCAATTTATTTTACAATAAAATCTGACGGCTTTCTTTGCGGTTTGGGCCTTTGAAAAAAAAAGACGAAACGGCCTTTTCATTTCGGCGATGTCATGGCCTTCAGGGACGCTTCCGTTTTCGCGATCTGTCCCGCCAGTTCATCGATTTTTGCCCGGGCGTTTTCAATGTCGGCTTGGATTTTGATGCGATCGGCCTGGGCTTTCATTTTCTTTGATTTCAAGTCAGCCTTGACTTTCGAATTTTCATCCTTTTTCCCGAGACCGGATTGAATGACGGCTTCGATCTTCACAAGATCATAATCGATTTCGGCTTCCTTGCGAAAACTTGCGGCCATGTCCTCTTCATACTCGAAGTATTTTTTCTGCATTCCCGCCTGTTCGGTTTTTAACTCGGCGAGTTTCAATTTTTCAGCGGCGACTTTCACGTCATATTCCGCTTTCTTGAATCCTTCACGACGTTCGGCGGGCACTTGATTGACCAAAGCGGGATCGACCGCCGAAGTCCACGAGCTGACCTTGCTTTTGACGGTCGTGGTCAATTCTTGCGTGGTGGCGCAGCCGACGGTCATCAGAGCGACCGCGAAAGCCGAAACAAACAAGACATGGATGCGTTTCATGGTTTTGCCTCCTGTTCTCGAGCCTTAAGGATTTTTAGACCGATCCATTCTTCCCGGCGTTCGTTCATCCTTCTTCTTGAAAGGCTTGAAGGGACCGGGCCTTTTTTCCCGTAAAACCCTGGCGATATCTTTTTGTCTTCTCGTGTTCCTTTGCGCAATATATAGTATCAGGTTCACAGACATTCCTCCAGCGGAAAAGTGAAGGCTCTCAATCCGGAACGGGGATGATCCGCTTTGAGTTTTCTGACCAAATCCATCAACCGCGGGATATCCTCGTCGGCCACGGCCATCATCAGGGTGTTGTTCCGACCGGGCCAGTAGTGCGTCCCCAACCTGGGCTCCGTTTCGGACCCCTCCCCGGTCGCGCCGTGCATTTTGGTGTACGATCGAAAACCGTTTTCTTTAAAAGCCTTGGTCATTGTTTCATCCGCCGCTTCCCCATAAACAATCACAACCATTTTCATGCCGCGCCTCCTGACGATGTGCTTTGACGGGAGAGGTGTGCGTTTTTCCTTTGCTTCACTTTTTCCTGCCAATCGTCAAAAATATCATAAGCCGCCGGAACCACAATCAACGTCAGAATCAATGACGTCAGTAAACCACCGATGACGGCGATGCCCATGGGGGCTCTGGTTTCCGCCCCTTCTCCCACTCCCAGTGCAATGGGCAGCATTCCGAAAACCATCGCAAATGTCGTCATGAGAATCGGCCTCATTCGAACGGGCCCCGCCTGGAGGATCGCCTCCCGTCTGGAAAGACCGCGTTCGCGCAAAACATTTGTGTAATCCACCAACAAAATGGCATTTTTTTTCACCAAGCCCATCAGCAAAATCAAACCGATGAAGCTGAAAATATTGAGCGTTTTCCCGGTAATGAACAAAGCGCCGAACGCGCCGACAAAAGAAAGAGGCATGGACAACAAAACAGTAACGGGATGCACAAAGCTTTCAAACTGCGACGCCAAAATCATATAAGCCATCACCACCCCCAGAAGCAAGGCAAACATCAAATACGTAAAAGACTCTTGCATGGTATCGGCCATTCCGTAATATTTGGGGATGTAATCCGCAGGAAGAATTCGCGCGGCAATGGCGTCCAGCTCGCTTTTCGCCTCTCCCAGCGGCTTTCCCTCAAGAGAAGCGAAAACGGTCACAGCCCGCTGCCGGTCCGCGCGGTTGATCACACTGGGGCCCGTGCCCTCTTCCACCTTGACGACATTCGAGAGTTCCACGAGTTTACCATCGCGGGCGCGCACGGTGATGCGCTGCAGCCCCTGAGGACTTTGACGGTCCTCCGGGTTCAATCTGACACGAATATCATATCGTTTCCCTTTGAGATCGTCTTTGTAGCGGGCGATGTCCAGTTCGCCGCTGATCAGCAAATTGATCGCCTCCGCGATTGTCGCGACATCGACCCCCAAAGCCGCCGCGCGGTCGCGGTCGATATAAACCTTGTATTCCGGCTTGCCTGTCTCCAGTGAGGTGTCCACATCGGCGATACCCGGCAGTTTCGAAAACTCCGCCGTGATCTCTTTGGCGTAGATCTGCAGGGCGTTGAGATCCTGCCCGCGAATACTATACTGAATCGGGACATTGCGAATCCCCCCTCCGACCACCGAAATGTCCTCCGCCGACACCTTCAAACCAGGAATTTCCCTTAGTTTCATCCGGGAAATCTTCTTGATGTCTTCTTGGCTGTATTTGCGCTGTGATTTGGGGGTCAACCCGACCATCATGATCCCCTTGTTGGTATAGCCGCCATATCCCTGAACATAATAAACGGATTTCACGCCGGGGATTCCAAGAATCATTTCTTCCGTCCGGCCGAAATACCTTTCAATCTCATCGACGGAATAGTCGATGGGCGCTTCCAAGCGGATCATGAAAACACCTTGATCCTCCGGCGCGACAAATTCTTTCCCGATAAATTTCGTCAACCCCAAACTCATCACGAAAATCACCAACGCCCCGATCAACACCGTTTTACGCCATCCTAAAGTGACTTCGAGCGTCCGTCGATAGAAGATTTCCAATTTTTTATAGAAATATTCCAAAACGTCGCCGGCCTTGCGCCAGATTCTTTTATATCGTGACGTTTTCGTTTGCGTAGAGGCCTCGACACCTTGGCTCATTGGATTGGGAATGGACTCCGGACGGGGCTTGAGAAAAATCGACGCCATCATCGGGGTCAGGGTGAAAGAGACAAGCAACGAAACCATCACGGCGAAAACAATCGTCAGCGCGAATTGGAGGAAAAAACGCCCGATAATCCCTTTCATGAACGCCACCGGCAAAAAGATGGCCACAATCGCAAATGTCGTCGCCATGACCGCCAATCCGATTTCGGATGTGGCGAATTTTGCGGCTTCCATCGGCGCCATGCCTTCTTCGATATGACGGTAAATATTCTCGATGACGATGATGGCGTCATCGATGAGCAAACCGACTGAAAGCGATAACGCCAGCATGGTCATATTGTTGAAGGTAAAATTGAACGCATTGATCAGCGCGAACGTCGAAATAATGGAAACCGGCAGAGCGACCGCGCTGATAAGCGTCGTCCTTAAGTTCTTCAAGAAGAGGAAAACAGCCAAAATGGCGAAAAGACTCCCGATGATCAAGTGAAACTGAACCTCATGGATGGAACGGACGATAAACAGGGACTGATCCATGGCGATATTGACTTTCATCCCGGGAGGCAGCGTTTTGTTGATGCGATCGATTTCGGCTTTGACGCGGTTGGCCACTTCGACGGTATTGGTTCCCGATTGTTTCTGAATCGCCATCCCAATCGCGGGCACCCGGTTGAACCGCGCCAGCGATCTTTTTTCCTCCATGCCGTCTTCCGCCCTGCCGATATCACGGATGCGGACAGGCGCCCCTTTATAGTAGGAAACGATCAGATCGTTGAAATCGGGAATCTTGGCGAATTCCCCTTTGATTCGGACCGTATATTCCTTGGTTTTCGTTTCGATCCGCCCACCCGGCAACTCAATATTCTCCCGCTTCAACGCCAAAACGACATCACCCGGAGAGATTTGATAGGCCTGCATCCGGGCCGCGTCCAGCCATATGCGAACCTGCCTGAGTCTCAGCCCGTAGAAAATGACGTCACCCACACCGTTGATCCGTTGCAACTGCTCTTTGAGAATTTCGTCGGCATACGTGGAAAGGTCCCGCACCGATTGACTGCCGGAAAGATTGATGAACAAAATCGGTGTCGCATCCGGGTCGACCTTGGCGATTCTCGGTTCATCGATATCCGCCGGCAACTTGTTGCGGATTCCGGAGACCTTTTCGCGCACATCCTGCACCGCTTGATCGATGTTTCGCTCCAAAACGAACTCGATTGTGGTCCGCGAATAGCTTTCATAGCTTTGCGACGTGATGCTTTTGACGCCGTTGATGGTGTTGACCGCGCCTTCGATACGGTCGGCGACGTCGACATCCATGACGTCGGGGCTTGCCCCTTTCAGCGTGGTGGTAATCGTGACAATGGGAAAATCCACCTTCGGCAGCAAATCGACGCCGATCGAGGGATAACTGACGAGCCCCAAGACCACGAGGGCCAAAATCACCATCGTGGCAAAAACCGGTCTTTTGACGGATGTATCAGCGAGCCACATGAAGTTTTACCCCTTCCGACAAATTGTTCTGCCCCACGACGACCACCTGGTCTTTCTCCTTCAACCCTTCTGTAATTTCGACATACTCATCGTATTTGTTGCCGGTTTTGACCTTTCTTTCACGGGCGATATTGCCCTCTGCGACAAAGACACGGATGATCGGCCCGTCATACATGAGAGAGGTCACGGGAGCCAAAACAACTTCACGTGGTTCCTGAGTATAAATGAAAACCCTGGCGAACGAACCCGGCTTCAACTTTTCATCGGCATTGGGCACCCGGGCTTCCGCTTGCAGCGTTCGTGTGCGCTCTTCCACATGGGGATAAAGAAGCGTCACTTTCCCTTTGAATTGTTTCCCCGGGTAGGCGTCCACCGTGAAGACCACATCCTGCCCGATCTTAACCTGGGCGATGTCTTTTTCGGAAATCGTGAAATACAGTTTCAGGGGCTGGAGTTTGATGACCTGCAACACCGGCATGCCGTTTCTGACAAAATCCCCTTCGGAAACCTTTTTCTCTTTGACGGCGCCTGTGATCGGCGAATAGATCTTTGTTCGGGCCAGTCGTTCTTTGGCCATGGCCAGCGTCGCCCTCGCCCTTTCCAGTTCCGCTTCCGCCACGGCAAGGCGCGTCGAAATATCATCATACTGCTGCTTGGTAATCAGCTCCTCTTCATACAAAGCCTTCTTCCTTTTATATTCCGTTTTGGCGTTGGCAAGTGACGCCTCGGCCTGTTTGAAGGCCGCTTCGGCGCGTTTGGAATCCAACAGGTAATCCGTTTCATTGATTTCCGCCAAAAGCATGCCGACGCGAACCGGTGTGCCCTCTTCGACTTTTATTCTTTTGACAATCCCATCCACTTCCGTCGGGACCATCACCTCCTCATCGGCCCTGAGTGTCCCGGTGGTTTCCAGATAGGGCTGGACTTTCCTTTTTTCGGCCGAAGCGACTCGGACATTGATCAGGCGTTCCGGCTCCGCTTTCTTTTCTTTTTTGAAGAGTGTGGATAACTTCTGCCGAAGGCCGACTTCCGTGCTTTTGGAATCGTTCTTTGTTCCTCCCCCACACGACAAAATCAGAAGGCCCATCAAAATGAGACCTGTGATTCCCATCCAACGACTGTATGCTTTTCCCCGCCGATCTTTTCTTTCGCGGGGGTCGAAGCCCACGATGATCTTCATGTTCGACATTTCCTCCCGATGACCGTCTCAAGATTTCATGGTTGCGTTTCAATAAACGGAACAAGCGTCCCACTTGACTTTCTGACTTTCAATTGCGCCAGCTGATAACCGTAAAGCGCGTCGGCATAATTTTTTTCCGACGCCAAAAGCAGACTATTGGCGTCCATCACATCCAAACTGGTCGCCAAGCCGTTTTCAAATTGCCTCAAGACTGAATCATAATTATCCTGGGCGAAGGCCACCTGATCGGACCAATGACGCAGGGTGCCTTTGAGCGTCTCCAGTTCCAGATAGGCCCTTGCAATTC
>CAZPTW010000175.1:0-6545 GCA_964589235.1 uncultured Smithella sp.
AGGCCAAGGAAATCTACATCGTCGTCTCCGGCGAAATGATGGCCATGTATGCAGCCAACAATATCTGCAAAGGGATTGTGAAATTTGCCGAAGCGGGCGGGGTACGCCTCGGGGGGTTGATCTGCAACAGCCGCAAGGTAGAAAACGAACAGGACTTGATTTCAGCGCTGGCCCAGCGTCTGGGCACACAGATGATTCACTTCGTCCCTCGCGACAACATGGTTCAGCGGGCGGAAATCAACCGCAAGACGGTGATCGACTACGACCCGACAGCGGGTCAGGCGGACGAATACCGCAAGCTCGCCAAGGCGATTGACTCAAACCAGATGTTTGTCATTCCCAAACCGCTGGAGACGGAGGAATTGGAGGCGCTTTTGATCAAGTATGGCATGAACAACTAAGGTCGGCTTTTTTAAAAAAGACAGGATACTGCGTTGCGTTTCGGCCCTCCCGCTGCGGCGTACATAAAGGTATGCCTCACTCGTCGGGTCTAGCGCCATGTCTGCGGTCTTTTGAAGAAGCCTCTGATTCTGAACTCCGGCTGCAGCCGGAACAAGGATAACGAAAGGAATAGAACGAAGGAGGAAATACCCATGTTGATGGTACGCGCAATCGTTCGGCCGGAAAGGGTCGATGCGGTAATGGAATGTTTGATGGCCGAAGGGTTCCCGGCGGTGACCCGTATGAGCGTGTCCGGACGCGGCAAGCAGCGGGGCATCAAGATCGGCGACATCACATATGACGAAATCCCGAAGGAGCTTTTAATGATGGTGGTTTCCAACGCCGACAAGGACCTGCTCATCCAGACCGTCATGAAGGCGGCGCGCACAGGCGAGAAGGGGGCCTTCGGAGACGGCAAGATATTCGTTTCGCCGGTGGAGGAGGTTTACACGGTCAGTTCCGGCGTCAAAGAAGTCGGCGACAGGAAAAAGGAGGGGTGAAGATGAAAGAGGTTCTGGCGATTATCCGCATGAATAAAATCAACCAGACCAAAAAGGCGCTCACCGAGGCGGGCATTTCCTCCATGCACGCCTGCGAGTGTCTGGGGCGCGGGAAAGGCCTCGTGGACTTCAAAATCCTCAAAGGCGCGGAGGCGGGATACGAAGAGGCCATCTCCCAGCTGGGTTCCAGCCAGCGACTCATTCCCAAGCGGATGATTTCGATTACGCTGCCGGATGAACTGGTGGACAAAACCATCCAGACGATCATCGCCGTCAATCAGACAGGCAAGCCGGGTGACGGTAAAATATTTGTTCTGCCGATGATGGACGCCATCCGCGTCCGGACGGGCGAGACAGGCGACGATGCACTGGATGACGTGTGATTCCGATTATTCACCCTTTTTCAAGCGGAATTACAGCCTCCGGCTCATCCCTGACTCTCTTCGCGCCGTCTCATGTCACCTATAGGTGGTTATCTGGTCCGAAAAGAGGAAACAACAAGGAGAGATAAGATGAACGATACAAAAAACACAGGCGCTGCGGTCAGCGCGGCAGAGGTTAAAGAAGAAATACTGAGGAAATATCCGGCGAAGGTGGCGCGCAAACGCGCCAAGCAGATTGTCGTCAATAAAGTCGGCGAAGGCGAGCAGGTACCGGAAATATTCGCCAACACCCGCACCATTCCCGGCATCCTCACGATGCGCGGGTGCGCCTACGCGGGCTGCAAGGGCGTGGTGCTGGGGCCCACGCGCGACATCCTCCAGATTGTCCACGGCCCCATCGGCTGCTCGTTTTACGCCTGGCTGACAAGACGCAATCAGACCCGTCCGCGGACGGCGGAGGCCCCCAACTTCATGACCTACTGCATGTCCACCGACATGCAGGAAGAGGAAATCATCTTCGGCGGGGAAAAAAAACTACGCAAGGCGATCGAAGAGGCGGTGGCGCTTTTTCACCCCAAGGCCATCGGCATTTTCTCCACCTGTCCGGTCGGCCTCATCGGCGACGACGTTCACGCCGTGGCACGGGACATGGAGGCGAAATATCCGGATGTCAACATCTTCGCGTTTTCCTGCGAAGGCTACAAGGGCGTCAGTCAGTCGGCGGGGCACCATATCGCCAACAACAAGGTGTTCACCGACGTGGTGGGTCAGATGGAGATGCGCAAAGAGGGGGAATTCCGCCTCAACATTCTGGGCGAATACAACATCGGCGGCGACGCCTTCGAAATCGAGCGCATCACCGCAAAATGCGGCCTCACGGTGCATGCCACCTTCAGCGGCAATTCCGAGTACGACGAGTTCGCCTCGGCCCATACCGCCGATCTCAACGTGGTCATGTGCCATCGCTCGATTAACTATATGGCGGAGATGATGGAGAAAAAATACGGCATTCCCTGGTTCAAGGTCAACTTCATCGGGGCGGGAGCCACCGCCAAATCGCTTCGGAAAATTGCGGCCTATTTCGGCGAGGCCAAGCTCACCGATCGCGTGGAAAAAGTGATTGCCGAGGAACTGCCTGAGGTGGAGCGCGTGCGCGACGACGTGAAGGCCCGCTGCCGCGGCAAGCTGGCCATGCTCTTTGTCGGCGGCTCGCGGGCTCATCATTATCAAGAACTGTTTTCCGAAATCGGGATGGAGACGGTATCCGCAGGCTATGAGTTCGCCCATCGCGACGACTACGAGGGACGCAAGGTGATCCCGAAAATTGCCGTGGACGCCGACACCCGCAACATCGAAGAACTGACGGTGACGCCCGACGAAACCCGCTTTCAACCTCGCAAAAATGAGGCGGAACTGGAGCGGCTTTCCAAAGAAGGTCTGCGCATGAGTGACTATGAAGGGATGATGCCCGGGATGAAAGACGGATCGCTGGTTATTGACGATCTGAATCATCACGAGGCGGAAATCCTCATGCAGAAATACAAACCCGACGTCTTTTGCGCCGGCATCAAGGAAAAGTATGTCATCCAGAAAAGCGGCATTCCGCTCAAACAATTACACAGCTACGACTACAGCGGACCGTATGCGGGATTTCAAGGCGCCATCAACTTCTATCGCGAGATCGACCGCTTGGTGAATTCAAAGATCTTCGGGTTCGCCAAGGCGCCCTGGGTCAAAAATCCGGAACTGTCCGGAAGCTACGTCAAAACGGCATAAAGGAGACGGCCATGTTACTGAGACACACACCTGATACGCAAGCCTCGCGCTCAGCGCTCACCGTAAATCCGGCGAAAACCTGTCAGCCGGTCGGCGCTCTCTACGCCGCGCTCGGCGTGAACCGGTGCATGCCCCACAGCCACGGTTCACAGGGCTGCTGCTCCTATCATCGCAGCGCGTTGACCCGGCATTTCAAGGACCCGGTCATGGCGACCACCAGTTCCTTTACCGAAGGCGCGTCGGTGTTCGGCGGACAGGCGAATCTGCTGGAATCGATTAATAACATCTTCACGATCTACAACCCCGATGTGATCGCCGTGCATACCACCTGCCTTTCGGAAGTGATCGGCGACGATATCGGACAGATCATCAACAAGGCTCAAGCCGAAGGCAAAATTCCGGAAGGCAAGCGCGTGATTCATACGCACACGCCGAGTTTCAAAGGGTCGCATGTCACGGGCTTTGCCAATATGACCCAGAGCATGGTGCAATATTTTTCCGAATACAAAGGCAAACGCATAAACCAGGTCAATATTCTGCCGGGGTTTGTGGAACCTTCCGATATGGCGGAAATCAAGCGCCTCGCGGCGGAAATGGGCATCGCGTCCATCATGTTTCCGGACACGTCCGGGGTGGTGAACTCGCCGCATGACGGAAAGTTCCATATGTATCCCAAAAGTGGAACGCCGGTTTCTAAAATTGAAAGCGCTGGCGACGGCATCTTTACCTTTGCGCTGGGCCGCTATGCTTCGCTTTCGGCCGCCAAACTGCTCGACACCAAGTGCAAGGTGCCGTTCGAAGGTTTCGATCTGCCCATCGGCATCACGGCAACAGACCATTTTATCGATTCGCTGCACCGCGTATGCGGCAAGGCGGTGCCGGAGAGCATCATGAACGAACGCGGACAGTTGGTGGATGTGATGACCGATATGCATCAATACCTCTACGGCAGGAAAGTCGCGCTGGTGGGAGATCCGGATCACTTGATCGCGCTTGCCCGGTTTCTGACCGACATGGACATGAAGATTCTCTACGTTGTAACCGGGACGCCTGCCGGTGAGAAGTTCGAGCACCGCATCAAAGAGATCGCGGGAGAGAGCGTCATGGTCAAATCGGGACCGGGGGCGGATATGTTCTATTTCCATCAGCTGATCAAAAACGGGAAGCCGGATCTTATTTTCGGCAATACTTACGCCAAGTATATTGCGCGGGACGAAGACATTCCGCTCATCCGCATGGGCTTCCCGATCTACGACCGTGTCGGGCATCAGTACTTCCCGCTGGTCGGCTACCGGGGCGCCTTGCGGTTGGTGGAGAAAATTCTCACGGCGGTTCTGGATCGCCAGGACCGCGACGCGCCGGAGGAAAGTTTCGAACTGGTGATGTAGAAAAACAAGCCACCTCGCCTTTGCGGAAAGGACAAAGGGTTTAGCGGAATAATTTCGGTGAAGCAAGATGATTGAAATACTAGACGGAAGAAAAAATCAGGTCATGGTCAAGGGAGACGCGGGCCGGAGCATTGTCTGCGACAAGGCGTCGCTTGCCGGGTCCGTCAGTCAACGCGCCTGCGTATTTTGCGGATCGCGCGTGGTGCTCTATCCGATCGCCGACGCGCTGCACCTGGTCCATGGTCCGGTGGGCTGCGCCGCCTACACCTGGGATATCCGCGGGGCGCTGTCGTCGGGGCCCGAACTCCACCGCATGAGCTTTTCCACCGATTTGCGGGAAAATGAAGTCATCTTCGGCGGCGAAAAGAAACTCTACGCCGCGCTTTGCGAACTGATCGACGCGTATTCGCCGAAGGCGGCCTTTGTTTACGCCACCTGCATTATCGGTCTCATCGGCGATGATTTGCAGGCGGTGTGCAAAAGAGTCGCAGCCGAAAAAGGCATTCCGGTGATCCCCGTCCATTCGGAGGGGTTCCGGGGGACCAAGAAAGACGGCTACCGGGCGGCCTGCGAGGCGCTCTACACGCTGATCGGGAGGAACAACACCGCGAAGGAGAATCCGCGCTCCATCAATATTCTGGGCGATTTCAACCTAGCGGGTGAAACCTGGATGATCAAGGACTACTACCGCAAAATGGGGGTTGAAGTGGTTTCCTGCATCACGGGCGACGGCCGCGTGGACGAAATCCGCCGGGCGCATACGGCCAAACTCAATGTCGTGCAATGCGCGGGCTCGATGACGTATCTGGCGAAGATGATGAAGGACGCCTTCGGCATCGAATTCAGGCGCGTGTCCTATTTTGGCCTCGAAGATACGGCCGCCGCCCTCTACGATGTGGCCGAAGCGCTGGCTGATGAGACTGTCATGGAAAAGACCCGTAAACTGGTGCAAGAGGAAGTCGGCCGCGTCTATCCGCAGATCGCCCGATACCGCAAGGATTTGAACGGCAGGAAAGCGGCAATTTACGTAGGCGGATCGTTCAAGGCGTTTTCGCTAGTCAAGGCGCTGCGGCATCTGGGCATGGAAACGGCGGTGGTGGGATCGCAGACGGGCAGCGCCGAGGATTACGACTATTTGAAAGAAATCTGCCAAGAAGGCACCGTGATTGTGGATGACGCCAATCCCCTGGAGCTGGCAAGGTTCATCCAGGAAAAAAATGTGGATCTGCTCATCGGCGGCGTCAAGGAACGTCCGATCGCCTATAAAATGGGCGTGGCGTTTTGCGATCACAATCACGAACGCAAAACGGCGCTGGCCGGTTTTGAAGGCATGCTCAATTTCTGCCGGGAGGTGCATGCGTCCGTGATGTCCCCGGTGTGGCGGTTTTCGAACGCTTATATCCGACGCCACAGCCGGCGCGATCTGGAGGGTTACGATGCCGACAAGACAAGCGCCGCTTGCTGAACAGGCTTCCAAAAACTTTATCTCGACGCGCAACGCCTGCAAGCTCTGCGCGCCTCTGGGCGCAAGCATCGTCTATCGCGGCATCGAAGGCTCCGTGCCTCTGATTCATGGGTCGCAGGGCTGCGCGACGTATATCCGGCGCTATGTGATCAGCCATTTCAAGGAGCCGATCGATATTGCCTCATCCAATGTCAGCGAGGAAGGCGCTATTTTCGGCGGCGGCAACCACCTGCAAAAGGCGCTGGACAACATCGCGCGCCAGTACCGGCCGAAACTGATCGGCATTTCCACCACCTGTCTTTCGGAAACGATCGGCGACGACGTCAGGCTCTACCTGGAGCAGTACCGAGCCGCGAAGAACGGCCCTGACATGCCGGTCATCGTGCACGCCTCGACGCCCAGCTACCGGGGAACGCACATGGACGGATTTCATGAAGCGGTGAACGCCGTTGTCCGGGCGCTGGCGAAAAATGACGACTCGCATGACGGCATCAATCTGCTCAGCGGGTTTGTGTCATGCGAGGATTTACGGATCCTGAAATCCATTTGCGGGGCCTACGGCCTTTCCTGCACTTTGATTCCGGATTATTCG
>CAZPTW010000176.1:0-6408 GCA_964589235.1 uncultured Smithella sp.
GTCTGCGTTGTCCGCCAGGCGCAACTCCGCAGGCGTAAGCACTTTCTTCAGGCGGACCAGCACCATGTCTTCGATGATATAGGCCTTGGTTTCTAAAGGGCCGCGCCCCATGTACTCTTTTTCAAATTTGGTTACGGCTTCGCAAACTTCCGACTCGATTTGACCTTTCGTTTTCAGCATTTTGACATCAATCCCGTTTCGTCGAATGAACGGAATCTATTTACACCAAGTCGGGTCTGAATTCCAGCATTTCAAAATTGTTCTTCCTTTTCGGAACAGGGGCTTGGCCGTCGAAAGAAATTCATCGGAGGCGTCGAGAGCGTCAAGGCAAAAGGTTCGCATCGTCAGAATGGGCGTCGATGTCTTGGGCCCCGTGTCCTGTCACAGATGAACCATTACTTTTCCTTTATCCCTCCGCAAGTTCTAAAAATTGTTCGTAATCGTAAACATTTCCACCCTGAAGGCAACAATCGATGATCTTTCGTCCCAATTCGTCAAGATCGGGTTCAAGAAAAGTTTTCAGTTGCTGGTGAAAGAAGTTTTTTAGTTCTCGGGCGCCTTCATCGTAGGCTGCTTGACCGACTTCGGGTTGTTGCTCGACTTGCAGGAGCCAAGAAGGGATCATCACCCCCTCGATGCGCATGCTTTTGAGCGCGTAACCCAAAAGTGGTGAGCGGGCAGGCACGAGCTGATCCGATAAGAAGCGCGCATGACCCCGGCGAGCGAGATAATCGCGAGCCAGCCACTGCGGCATAAAACCGGTCTCCCAAGCGCCGAGATGTTGGTTGGGAACCAGAATGTAGCGCGTCCGGGGCGCTTGCTGGAACTGCCGCAAGAGCAGATTGGCCTGATCCACGCGGCGACCAGTGGCAAACGGCCAGTAACTGCCGACGCCTTCGCTCTCCAGGGATCCACTGCTGACGATACTGGGATTGGAGTAGCCGCGGGGGGCGACCAGGCGCCAAAGCCACGCGAGCGCAGGCGGGAGGATGTGCAGCAGGCCGATAATCCCATATGAAGGGCGATCTGCGGTGCATGGTGGCGTTCGTACTCCGAAAGAGCGAATGTCAATCGCCGTTTTATCGTTGACCACACCGGGGACGATGCTTCTGGGAAGGATGACTCTCGGGTTGGGGCAGGGCTTCCCTGGTTCGTCTTCGATATGCTCCCAAATGAGCGCGGAACTTCCCGGCGCGGCATCTATGTTTAGGAACAGCAGCGATCTGCCGGGGTGAATGGAGAGTCGCTCGATATCGTGATCCGTTCCATAAGACGTGATGTGGTTGACACGGACAAACCACCCGTCTTCAGCATCCATCAGAAAAAGTTTACCGCTGGCGTCTTGATAGTCAGGGTGACAAAGTCCCATGTCGTCGCAGATCGGGTGCAGATCGCAGGTGCGTTGGATTTCAAGGTAACGTTCTTCACCGGTGACGATGTTTTTACCGATGAGCAGACGACCATCCGGCAATCGATGCGGCTGCTGGAGCATTTCGCTTTTACCGCCCCCGCTGGCGCCTTCGTGCATGAAAGTCACGATGTTATCATATGGAGTTATGACTTGAACGGCTGAGCAGTGGGCCGTCACCCAGCCCTCTGCGGCGCCGATATTGATGAGAGCGCCGTAAACCCCTTTCTTGGCGCTGGGTCCAGGATAGAGATTATACGAAAAAATCTCATGAATGCCGATCCGGTTGTGGACGACAACCTGTTTACCGGCAAAATGGGTATGACGGAATGGCGGCGCAACGAAAAGAATGGTGCTGAGATTTTGCGGCGTGGAAAAAGACTTCGGGCTGATGATCCCTTGTAGGAGTCCCAAACCGAAGGCGAAGAATCCAGCGTTGGCTGGACAAACGGCGAGTGCCAGGCCGCCTGTGCCCGGCCGGCCCATTTCAAAAAGAAAGGCGGCCAAAGGCTGGGAAGCCAGCCAAGCGAATGTTTGACGACGCAAATCTTCGAAAGGGAAACCGAAGGTTTCTTCAAAACGAGGTTTGTCAGAAGGAAGAGCGTCGGCAATGAACAGGCAGTCGGGATCCCTGCGTCTCATGTATGGTTCAGGGTAATTGGCGCTGATACCATTTTTGACGCGAACAACGTCCGCTTCCACCACGGTTTTCCCGTCCGGCAGTGAATAGGAAACCTGCCAACGCTGGTGGTCCTGGGATCCACAAGAAAGTCTTTCGAGATCGTCCATGGTGTCGGCGACAATCCATGACGGTGCTTTGGCAAATAGGGCCGAAACGTCATTGGGAAGATTCAAATTCTCAATCATCATAAGCTTTCCTTTCAGTTGAAAAAAAAGGGCTTGCAGTGATTTTTCAACGACTGCAAGCCCAACATTTTTTACGCATCCCCCAATCTCACATGAGGGAGTCGCTTAAACAATCAGACTTAATGACACTCACCCTTTCAATCAGAGTTGGATCGAACCCTGGCGAACGGATTGCCCTTTATTTATATTTCTGCAGCTTTTTTGTCAAGACCTTATGTAAGGAGTGTAAGAAGCACATGATTTGTCCGGTAGATCAGTCGCCGCATGGAGAAGACGGATAAGACGGAAAGAGATGTCACAGGACACCCGGAAGATGCGATTCTCGAGGAGGATGCTGCCTCCGGATGGAAGGACGCGTGAATGGGTTTGGGGTAGGAAGCGGGATGCGATGGTCAGGATGGATGATGCAACCCATGAACATGACGGCATTCCTTTAGCGATCAGGGGTATTCTTGGTCGACGTCGGAAGAAGGCGGTAAGATGAGTAAAACCCAAAGGATCCCATTCGGTCACGCCATGCAACAATCAAGGGTTGAGATAATTCCCGCCCATTTACCTGAGGCTGGGGGAAAACATGAAAGAACGTTTAGGACGCATCAGGGCCGCTTGACCCAGGCACCGGCCGACCATAGCATCACCAGTAAAGAAATGAGAGTGACCTCGATTGAAGGGGGCGCAGAGGTCAGGCCGGTTTTATTTTTTCGCGGATGAAACAACGAGGGTCTTCCGCGAGATAGTCGCCGCTGTAGGCATGGGCGCGGCCTCGGCAGCCGCCACAGACGGTTTTATATTGACAGTCTCCGCATAGTCCTTGGAGTCTTTCTTCCCGATGTCGCAAGTCATCAAATAATTTCGACCTCCGGTAAATATCGGAGAACCGATTCTGTCTTACATTACCGCCGCTGACCTCCACAAATGGACAGGGCCAGACGTCCCCGTTGGCCTTGATGTATACAAAGCCGCGTCCGGCGGCGCAGCCGTGGAAGACCTTCCCCGCGAGTTTAAGCCAAAAGCCGTCTCGAATGCCTTCTTTCTCCAAAAGATAAGGCCAATATTGAGGACCGGCGACCGGTTCGATAATTGTTTTGGCGGTTTTCTGTTTTTCTGAGATAAGTTCGCTCAAATACCGATTGGCGCTCTTTTTCAGGGTCGCTTTTTCGATTTTTTCGCCTCGCCCCACGGCAACGAGCTGATACATCAGCATGATCCCCGCCCCGGTCGAGTCGGCGAAATCGATCAATTCCGGTAAATAGGGCATATTGTATTCCATGGCGGTGGTATTGATCTGCAGCAGAATCCCCGCTTTTTTGGTTGCTTCTATGGCTCGCATCGCCAGGTCGAAAGAGCCCGGTTTGTTGCGTACGAAATCATGAACCGACGCCTGAGCTGCGTCAAAACTGATGGCGTTGCAAACCACGCCGTGATCCTTCAATCGAAAAGCCATTTCTTCATCGATGAGCGTCCCGTTCGTGGCGATGATGTTGGCCAGCCCCGCTTTCTGAGAGTGCTTTAGAAGCTCAAAAATATCGGGGCGAACCAGCGGCTCTCCGCCGGTGTAAATCAATGTCCGGAACTCGCTTTGATCCGCGAGCTCGTCGATGAGTCTTTTCCCCTCATCCGTGGTGAGTTCATCGCAGGATGCTTGGCCGCTGGTCGCGTGGCAATGGATGCACCTAAGATTGCACGCCCCGGTCACTTCCCAGACCGGGTGGCCGGGGTAACCGATGCAGCCCATGCCCCATGCGCCGTTTGCCACGGGCATCGAAGAAAAGCCGTGATGATAAAGCCAGCCGGGAAAGTTTCGCCAGCGGTTCAAGTAGCCCATGAGAAGTGTGCTGCCTAACTGTCGAAAGAGCAATGACGGCGGTTGATAGAATGCTTTGACTTTCTTCCTTGCCATGAGTTTCTCAAAAATAGGCCAAAAGATAGGCCAGAGATGTTCCGATGTTTACGACGATATTCCATCCACACATGACCTCGAGACGTCGCGGGTTTTCGTGGCGATTGATTGTCATCAGGTATGATAAATAAAGGGAAAGCACGAAGAAAGGGAAGAAAAAGACGATCACTTTCAGGGGAACGCCGAACAGAGGTGACAGGATCATCGTCAACCCCGTCATGGTATTTAGGGTGATATAGATCCGCTTGCCTGTGGTTTTGCCGATCCGGCTGAGCAGATTTTTCTTTCCGGTCGCGCAATCGGCGTCGTAGTCGGGAAATTCGTTGAGCAAAATGACATTGAAAATAGAAAATCCAATAGGTAGGCTCATCCAGTGAATCACCGAGTCGATGGTGGAGGTTTGAATGTAAAAAGCGGAGGCGACCGGCAGCCATCCGTAGCAAAAGCCGATGAAGATTTCCCCGACCCCTCGCTTTACCAAGCGAACCGGTTCCGTCGAATAGAAGAAGCCTGGAAGCGCCCCCAGAGCGCCGAGTAAAAGGGTGTAGGGACCGGTTTTGAACCCGTATTGAAGCAGTATGCCGATTCCTAAGGCGGCGAAAAGCGATACGAGACTGGTCCAGAGGGGCACGGTTCGCGGCATAATGCCATGGAGGGTCAGCCGGGAACCGCCGGCAAAGGGGTTCGAGTGTAGGCGGCGGGACAAGGTGTCTTCCCGATGATCAAAGTATTCACCGGCATGATAGGTCGAAAGCATAATCAAAATGACACCCACCGTGCCTAAAACGAACACGGCCGGACTGAAAACGCCGACCAGGCGATAGGCCAAAAAGGTCCCCAAGACAAACGGCAAGACACCCACGATATGAAAAGGCGGACGGGAGAGAATCACCCAGCCTTGCAACATCTTCTTGAGGGAGTATTTCATCAAAGCTCCAGACGACCCGTATTTGGAATTTTTTAACACATGAGGGCATCCTTGTCAAAGATGGCAACAGGTTCATCCGTCGCGTTGTCGTCTCGTGAATGCATCAGCATGAGCGACGAGGCCGGAAAGGGCGCCCAGACAAGGAAATCCGTGGTTTGCAGGCACTTTTCCCTTGCGTCTGATTTATTTTTGTGTTAGGCGTAGCGCGAATTTGGAGCGTTTTTCATGCTTCGTCAAATCATGAGTCCGGCGTAAAATAAAGAAGAGACCGCATGAAGCGGCAGGTTGTAAAATTAAACGTTTAATTTTATGAAAGGGGGATTTGAAGTATGACGAAAGCAGAGCTGATCGAGGTGATGGCGAAAGAAGCGGGGATTTCCAAGGTTGCGGCGGGCGCTGCGTTGGATGCCTATGTGGCGACGGTCACCAAAGAACTCAAAAAGAACGGTAAACTGGGGCTCGTCGGGTTCGGTACATTCTCCGTGATCAAAAGAAAAGCGAGAGAGGGAAGAAATCCTCAGACCGGCAAAACGATAAAAATTCCCGCAAAGAAAGTTGTGAAATTCAAAGCCGGTAAAATTCTGGCCGAAAAAGTGAAATAGATTTTTTTGGGTTATCGTACCGAATCTAAGGCCTCCGCGTGACATGTTGACAATCGGAGGCCTTAGTGCATTTATCTGTGACGTCGACGAAGAGAAGGAGTTTTTGATTTTGACCAAGAGAAGAATTTTAAGCGGTATGCGACCGACCGGCAGGTTGCATCTGGGCAATTTGCACGGCGCTTTGGCCAATTGGGTGAGCCTTCAGGAAAGCGGCGATTATGATTGTTTTTATTTTGTGGCGGATTGGCACGCCATTACCAGCGAATACAGTTCGACGGACTGTATCAAGGACAACGGTATCCATATGGTGATGGACTGGTTGGCCGCCGGTCTCGATCCACAGAAAAGCACGTTATTTGTGCAATCGGCGGTGAAGGAACATTCGGAATTGTTCCTCCTTTTGTCCATGATTACTCCGCTGGCCTGGTTGCAGCGAAACCCCACGTATAAAGAAATGCAGGCAGAGCTCTCGTCCAGGGATCTCTCCACCTTCGGTTTTTTGGGGTATCCGGTATTACAAGCGGCGGATATTATCATGTACAAGGCCTACGGCGTGCCGGTCGGTGTCGATCAACTTCCCCATATCGAATTGACTCGTGAGATTGCCCGGCGGTTTAATTATATTTACCAAAAAGAGGTTTTCCCCGTGCCTGAGCCCCTTTTGGCCAATGTGCCGAAGCTTTTGGGGATTGACGGCCGGAAG
>CAZPTW010000177.1:0-6391 GCA_964589235.1 uncultured Smithella sp.
TATTTCGGGATGATGATCGGTGTGGTTTGTACGATCATCCTGTTTTGGTTCTCCCCGTTCATCGGTTCGATTTTTCTCAAACCGTCGGCCGATAGCGCCCGCGTGCTCGATGTCGTGCGCGGTTATTACTCCTGGATCGCTTTTATTTATCCCGCTTTTGCGGTCATTTTCGCCATTCAAGGGGTATTACGCAGCGCGGGAGACACCATGGCGCTTTTGTTTCTGTCTTTCGTCGCCATGTTTCTGCTCCGGATTCCGCTTGCCTACGCGCTGGCCGGGCCGGCCGGTTTCGGGCATCGCGGCATCTGGATGGCCATTTTGGCAAGCAGTGTATTGGCGGTTTTCTTCAACTGGCTCTATTACAAAAAAGGGCCGTGGAAAGATAAACGGATTTTGCGTGACAGGAGCGCCGAAAAGAAGTGATCGTTTCAAAAACCGGAGCGTTTTTTCAAGATGAAAGGCGCGCCTCCATCCAGGCCGAAATATCTTCGATAACCGTTTCTTTCTCCGGTTCATTCAAAATTTCATGATAGAGGCCGTCGTAGATTTTCAGCGTCTTATCCCTTGATCCGATGCGCTCGAAGAATTGCTTTGACTGCTCCGGAGGTACGATCTGATCGCCGCCTCCGTGCAGGATCAGACAGGGGGAGGTATAGGAAGGCGTTTGATCCATCAGCCATCTCGCCCCTCGGATCAAGACCTCGCTCATCAACCAGGTCGTGAATTCCTTGAGATTGAGAGGGTCTCTGACGTAAGCGTCCACGATATTCGGGTCCCGGGAGATTTGTGCGGACAGGGCATTGGGAATCGGATCGCGCGCGTTGGCGCTGAAATCGACACCTTCCAATCCTGACAGAAGCGGTGAGACAGCCGTCGCCGCGCCAGAGAGGATCTGGCCCGTCAAACGATGGGGATGTCGGATGTCGTAAGCGGCGGCGATGAATCCACCCATGGAATGTCCAAGCATGAAGAGGGGCAGACGCTGGTTTTGAGTTTTCGCCATCTCGACAATTTGCGAGGCGTCTTCGATCAATTCATTGAAATCCCGGACGTACCCCCGATCCCCACCGGACTTTCCGTGGCCGCGGTTGTCAAACCGATAAACGGAAAACCCCCGGCTGTTGAAAGACGCCGTCACTTCATCATATCGTCCCGAATGCTCACAAAGGCCGTGGACGATGACCATCACGGCTTTCGGACGTTCAAGGATCTTTTTCGAAACGTAAAGGGAGACCCCGTCGTTCGTTTCGATCTTCGTTTCATGACATTGGATTTGCATAACCCCTCCCGAGTCGAGGAATGTAAGGAGTTTCCATCGATTTGCGTTCATCTTACAACAAACCCAGCCGTTCATCAAGAACGGTGAGGGGGTGATTTCGCCCATCACGCGGTCGGCAAGCGATGGTCCAAAATAGGGAATGTGATCAAACATGTCCCTCGGCCATCCAAGTATTGTGGCGACTTTGCACACACCCCCTTTCGTAATAGGATGAGCGACTCCAGGATGGTTCAGCCGAAAGCCCTCCATAGGTTGTGTCGGGCTTTTCAAGAGCGTTACGCTTTTTTTATGATCCAGGCGGGGGTTTTATCGACATCGGTGAGCGTCGTTCCCCCCCCCCAATAAAATTTCCATCATTCCGGACTGCTTTTTGGGATGGGGCAAAATGGTCTAAAAAGATCTTTTTTGCTTCAACGGGCGGAGACGTTCAAAAAGAGACGATGTGGAGAAAATCCACGAACATTTTGGTTGTGTTTCAGACGTGTTCGGTTTAATTCATACGAGCATGCCGTTTTCGAACGGTGGAGATGATCTTTAAGTCCGAAAGGAGTCATGTTGTCATGGAACCGATCAAAATTATGCCTTGTCTGGACATGAAAAACGGTCGTGTCGTGAAAGGGGTCCATTTTGTCGACATCAAGGACGCGGGTGATCCCGTGGAAAACGCTTCATTTTATCAGGCCGAAGGCGCTGATGAACTGGCCATGCTGGATATTGCCGCGACGCTGGAAAACCGTAAGACCCGCCTGGAATGGGTCAAAAAGGTCGCATCTGTCATTTCGATCCCACTGACGGTGGGTGGCGGCATTGCCAGTTTGGAAGATATCGACATGGTGCTCGACGCCGGCGCCTCGAAAGTGTCCATGAACAGCGCCGCCGTCAGAAATCCCGACTTGGTGCGCCAGGCCGCGCAAAAATTCGGAAAAGATAAGATCACCGTTGCCATCGATGCCAGGAGAAATCCGTCAATGCCTTCCGGTTTTGAACTGGTTGTTTCCGGTGGAACGCTGCCGATCGCCCAAGACGCCGTGGCGTGGGCCAAGGAATGTCAGCAGTTGGGGGCGGGCGTCATTCTTCCGACCAGTATGGATGGCGATGGCACTCAGGGAGGCTATGATATTCCCTTTACCAAGGCGATTTCGGAGGCTGTCACCCTGCCGGTTGTGGCCTCCGGAGGCGCGGGGAAACTGGAGGATTTTTATGACGTCGTCGTAAACGGCGGCGCCTCGATCTTGCTTGCCGCTTCCGTGTTTCACTTCCGGATGATCAACATTCGGGATCTCAAAACGTATTTGAGAGACAAAGGACTTTGGGTCGCCTGATTTCGTGATGATTCGCGTCGGCTCTTTGCTTTCGAGAAGAATGAAGCGATGTCGTGCAAGTCCGCCGGGGAAAAAGTCGAGACGTCTTCGACGAGGGGACGAAGAATAACCCCCAAGATCGTTCCTTTTACGTCGTTTCATCTTGGTTTGTCTTCGCGGTCAGGACGATCCCGTCGTTTTCCAATCTCTTGATTCGGTCGGCACTAAAGCCGATTTCCGATAGAATGTCGAAAGTGTCTTGTCCAAGGACCGGCGCGGGACAAGAAGGTTCAGCAGGCGTCTCTGAAAACTTGATGGGCGGTTGAATACCTTTGACTTCTCCGCAGGCGGGATGATCCTGTTTGATAATCATGCCTCTTGCGCGGATATGCGGATCCTCTTCGACTTCCAAGGGATCCCACACGGGGGTTAGGCAAATGTCCAGTTGGGCCGCTTGCTGAGTCCACTCCGCGCGCGTTTTGGTCAAAAAAAGGTCGGCGATTTCAGCACGCAGCTTCTTGGCGTCATCCCCGTGGAGAAGAAACTGGTCTATCCAATCCGGTCGGCCGGCCATTTGGCAAAATTTTTTCCAGAATTTTTCTTCCAGGATGCCAAGGGCCATATATTTCCCATCACGGCATCGATAGACGCCGTAGCAGGCCAGTCCCCCGGAAAGCGGCGCCTCACCGGGCGCAAAGCTCGTCTTTGTGCTCCAGACATGCGCCATTTGAAGGGTCATCAAGGGAAGAAGGCCGTCGAGCATGGAGACGTCGACTTTTTGACCCCTGCCCGTGGTCTTTTTGGCCCATGCCGCCGCGAGACATGCGATGACGGTCATATAAGCGCCGCCCGCCACATCTCCCAATTGCGGCCCGGGGAGAACCGGTCCTGTCTGGGGCAAAGCGGTGCTGGAAAGAACACCGGCATAGCCGATAAAATTGATGTCATGTCCGGCTTGTCGGGCGTAGGGACCATCCTGACCGTATCCGGTAAGCGAAACGTAGATAATATCCGGCTTGATCTTGCAGGCTCGATCGTACCCCAGGCCCATATCCTCCAAGACACCCGGACGGAAAGGTTCGATGACCATATCGGCGCGGCCGACCAATTTCCAGAAGATATCCTGTCCGTCCGGGGACTTCAGGTTCAATGCCAGGCTTCTTTTGGAACGATTGACCGCTAGAAATCCAGCGGACTGGCCGGCGATGTAGGGTGGATAAAAGCGCATATAATCCGGTGACGAGAGATCTTCGATTTTGATAATGTCCGCGCCCATATCCCCCAGCATCATCGTCGCCAGAGGTCCCGGATACAGCCGGGTGAGATCGAGGACGCGAAGGCCGAATAACGGTCCTTTGCATTTTTTTTCTTTCATCTTTTCATTTCTCCTGTCGCTTCGGAGTTGGAAACATGCTAATCTTGGAGGGTCCAGCGGTTTTTAGAAGTTTCCGGAGCCCCTATGAGCAGATTAACCGATATGATTTTTTTCCGCAATTCCCATGTTTGTCCGCGTTGGCTCTGTTTTACGTTTGACAACGCTTTGAGAAGACTGATTCACAAGCCTGAAAGGATCCTTGCCGGTTACATTCGAGAAGGCGACGTCGTTTTGGACGTCGGCGCGGGAATCGGCTTTTTTACCATTCCCATGGCCAGGATGGTGGGGCAGACGGGGAAAGTGATCGCTGTGGATATTCAGAAATCCATGCTGGAGGGCATTTCCAAGAGATCCGCCAAAGCCGGTCTCTCCCATCGGATCGTTTTGCGTCAGAACCGTTCCGATTCGCTCAATGTGGGCGGCAAATTCAACTTTATCCTTGTCTTTTGGATGGCTCACGAAGTGCCGAACGTCCGGAAATTCATGGGACGGTTGTCGGATGTATTAAACAAGGGTGGAAAAATGTTGCTGGTGGAACCGAAATGTCATGTTTCGAAGAAGCAGTTTGAACGGATCACCGAAACTTGCCTCTCGGCGGGCCTTGTCCTTGCGGGATCTCCCGCCGTGCCCCTCAGTTGGGCGGCTCTTTTTTCCAAAAACTGAATTTTCCTCAAGATTCAATGAAAACCTTCTTTGGTCCGATATATCCGGTATATTTAAAAAGCGAAATCATTATCTTGGATAGAGGGCCCCTCTTTCATGCTCAGACATTATATTGAATTCTTTATTCCCGACGAGCTGCACAAAGATGCCGACGAGCACCGCAGGGCTTTTCAACTGACCACGTTCACACAGTTGTCTTTTCTGTTTTTCATCCCGAACGTGATCAAGTGGTATAAAATGGATCACACGTGGTTGGCGTTGAGCATCTTCTGCGTGATGATCTGCGTCGCCGTCGTTGGGCCGTTTGTGTTGAAATGGACCCGATCGCTTACGATCATGGGAAATTTTGTGATTGGGGCGTTGGCTTGGCATTTCTCCGTCCTGCCGGCGGTGACCGGCGGCATTTTATCGTCATCTCTGGCCTGGAATATCGTGATCCCCGTCTTTGTCTCGACGTTTCTGGGATTTAGAAGTTTCATGTTCTGGTCTGGATTCATGCTTTTGGAGATTCTTGTTTTTTTATGGCTGCACGTCAGTCATTATGAATTGCCTTCCATCGCGTTGACGCAGACACAGGTGATTGGGGCGCAAATCGCGAATGTTTTGGGGCCGTTTCTGACCATGGTCATCTCGCTGATTTTTGGAAACTGGGGCTTGAAAAAAGCGCTGGCCTCTCAGAAAGCGGCGGTTGACGACAGCATGAAGGCGAAAAACGAGCAGATGGCGCTTCGGAAAAAATCCGAAACGATGACCAAAAAGCTGGAATCCATTTTTGAACAGGTCCGTCGGCACACACAACAGTTGACGGAAAGCGTCATGATCAAAATGTCCCATCTTGCCCGGGAGTCGGCTCAAAGCGCAATGACCGCAAACGATATGATCGGGCAGGCGGGCGATGTGGTGGCTGAGACCAATGCCTCGATGAAGGCGCTCATTTCGCAAATGACGGACATGACCCGAACCAGTGAGGAAACCTATAAAATTATTAAGAGTATCGATGAAATTGCCTTTCAAACGAATCTTCTGGCGCTCAATGCGGCGGTGGAAGCGGCCCGCGCGGGTGATGCGGGTGCGGGGTTCGCTGTGGTGGCGGATGAAGTTCGCAACCTGGCCCTTCGATCGGCCGAGGCCGCAAAGAATACATCCAGGATGATCGAGGAAACGATAGGCAGGATCCGGCAAGGGGCCTCTCTGGTTTCCCAGACGGATGAACGGTTTACCAAAGTTTCGGAAAGCGTCACACAGATTATTTCGCTGGTGGACAATATTGCCAGGTCGTCTGCGTCACAACATCAGAGTATCGAAGAAATCAAAAAAATTGCGGCCGATATCCACCAACTGGTTGCATCGAAGGTCGATGGATAAGAACGCCGATTTCTTTATCTCCGCGGACCGTGTCTTTCTTTCCCATCCAAGTTTCAAAGAAACCTATTGTGTTTTCGATGTCGATAAAAGGCACAATCGTTTCCCGCTCGGACCGGCGTCTTGAACCCTCTTAAAAAGGCATCTTGTAGCGGTTTTCCCTGAAGAGCTTCAGACAGGCTTCGGATACGTCTTTATCATAAAGGGTGCCGCTGTTTTTTGAAATTTCTTCAAGGGCCGGCATGACACCGAAAGCCGGGCGATAGGGGCGATTTGAGGAGATGGCCTCGACCACGTCGGCCACCGCAATGATTTTTGATTCCAGCAGGGTATCATTCCCTTTCAGTCCTTGTGGATAGCCTGTGCCGTTGATGCGTTCATGGTGCTCCAACACGATTCTGGCGATCGGCC